>CAYNSZ010000030.1:0-9878 GCA_964400075.1 uncultured Planctomycetia bacterium | reverse complement strand
CAAAGCGATACCGCAGCATCCCCTGCGCGAGCTTCCCCTTCCCGGCGGATGTTAGCAGCCATAGTGGTTATTGGTGAAATCATGGCAGCCGCATTCATGCTTCGGCTATACACAAGGATGGGCGAGGCAGTGCTTATCGGCCATGGCCTGGTGGTAGTGCCGCTATTGGTTTTTCTTGCCTGCGCCGCTTTAAGTCGCGCACGCCAGACTGGCAGGGTCGGGCTTATACGCTGGTTCCAGTTCAGCGTCAAAAGCGTGCTGTGCCTTCCGGTGGCCTTGGCCCTTACCATGAAGATATTCCAAAGCGAGCCGGTAACCATGGTTATAGAAGTTATGCTCGATTCTATCAGCTATGGGATAGAAGCAGGAAATTTCGGAGCCATCTGGCAGGCATTAGAGGTCGGGCTGAATGTATCGGCAGTGTTTATCTCCACAATGCTGATTATCGGAGCAGGTTTAAGCTTGGTAGTTGATTATCTTGGTGAAAAGTATAAACAGGTGCCTCTGCAGACGCTTACCGCAGTTTTTATTGGTGGCATAATTCTGCCGCTTGCCTTCAACCTACTGATGATTTGGTCAGGGGCTCTTTACTGGGGCATTATCATTTTTGCTTTTATGGTCATGTTCTATGGGGCGTGGATGTTTGCAGCCCTGAAACTGCATACCAGCATATTTTCACCGGCAGCTGCTTCGACCGTGAAGCAACCGGCGCAGTCTGAAGAACCTATTGCCGGAGAAAATAATTCTTTAAGCCCCGCCATGCTTTTAGGATTTGCGGTATTTATTCTGTTGAGTATGCTGTTATTACCGCTTATCCTATCGCGCCTACGTTTGAAGCTGTTATGGCCTCCGTTTTCAGCTGAATTCATGATGCTTGCTGTTTTGGCACTCACCGCCGCAGCCGCATTATTTATGCCGGCTTTTGTCTGGTTCTTCTTAGGAGCCGTGTCCATCGTTACCGGATTGCTAATAGCACTTCTGTTTTTGGAGTTTCGGGCGCAAAGCCGCAGTGGAAAAATTGATTCCATAATCAACCCGACCGGCCCGTCACAAGCTAAACGTGAAGGGCTTCTTGATTCTTCTTCAACCGCGCTAGCGACCGCTGCTAATCCTAAGCACCCTTTCATCAACCATGACGCGGTCAGGAGATTTACCTGGACTGACCAGGACGGCCAGCCTCAAGCCTGGGCTTTGATTGCCGCTGACGGCATGGGTAACGTTGAGTACGCCCAGATTGCCAGCCAGGCAGTTGCCGGAGAGTTGCTGCGTTTCAGCCGAGTCGCGTTATCTGCCGATGACCAAAGAGCGTTTGCCACAGAGGCCGAATTCGAGGATTTCGTAATGAAAGAGCTCATTGTGCCCGCGGTCTATTCAGCGCAGGAAGAGATGCGCCTTCGCCTGGGCGATGCCTTTTTAACCAAGGGGAATAGCACTCAGGTGGGAGCGGCAGTGACTTTTATATTTATCGTGAGGTATTCTCCGGAGATATTGAAAGTCTTTATCTTACAGGCAGCTGATACCCGTGCCTACCTCTATACTCCTGGCCAGAGGCTTTTAGTTCCGCTGGCAGTTGAAAATCTCGATGGCGGGTATTTTGCTTTTTCAGATGTGCGGTTTGACATCGGGGGCAGGCCATGGGTAGCAGTTGACTGGCGCAAATCCGATTTTGGGCTTGGCGAGAAAGCGCAGACCGCTATTCCCCTGAGAGCTAAAAGAATGGAGCTGGTTTCTACAGCCCTCACTTCAGATATGGACGATCAGGAAAAGCAGGAAGCATTCAGAAAACGCAATGCCGCTAGTAATCTCATTGAGGTGCACAAGGGAGCCAGCGGAGTAGAGCTTAGCCTGGTCCTTCCGCTGGTGTTTGTTTCGAATGTTGACGCGACCGTGCCCCAGGTATTTCTTGCTACCACTGATGGATTCCATGACCCCCGTAGTGATGACATGATCGTGGACGATTTAGAGACAGCCTTAAGCGGCGCTCAATCGCTTCAGGAGGTGGCGTCTTTGCTTGTGACTGAATGCCACAGCCAGCTCAGTTTAATAGATGCGGTCAGGCCTTCTTTTGTGCGGATTTTTGATTTTCTGCGCGCCAACCAGACATTGCTTTCGGCCGCGCTCCTTCGCCACAATACTGAGATGACCAGGCTGTTTGATGAGTTCTTAAAGCCGAATGAGGAAGCAGACCGGTTCGTGCGGGAAACCCGCAGGACCTTCGTGCGGCAAGTTCCCGCAGACGCGGCCGAACCCAACAGGCAGATCAGAGAGCAGCTTGAGCCGATGAGCATCGAGGAGTGGATTGCCTATAACGAATATATGCTCACGCGTCCCTCTCCCAGCAGTCCCAGAGCCCCAGCTGGCATACTCTACCAGTCTGATTTATATTGCACCGGATTGACTATGTGGGGGTTGCTCGCAGATACCGAGTACTGGCTGACGTTTGCCACAGTTGAAATCGAGCAATGGATCAGCGAGATAAATCAGCAGATTAATACGGCACAAGCGAGCGATCAGGCGTTGATTGAAACCCGGCGCAAGCTTCTGGAATTGCAGGATGGTATTTACGGCTGGTTTCTCGATGAGCTTGCCTATGCTTTGCGTTTTGCTTATCGCCAGGAATTTGTGCGTGTCAAGCCCGACGATATCGGCATTGCCATGGCCATCATCGCGCCTCAGCCGCCGAAAAGTACAGAGGAGCATTTACAGAGTTCATTACTATTAGTTGCCGCTCTGTTTAGCATAGCGGCATGCGGAGCGTTGTCAATCTTTGCCATAGTCCATTGGCTTAAGCGAAAGCAGGCTAGCCCGCCTTTAACAGCCAGAGTTGTAAGCTATCAGGAGGTTCTTGGCGACGCCCAGTTACGCCAGCAACTTTCCGAGATCATCAGTGGGAATGAGGGCAAGGCTGCCTTTTTTATCCACCCCAACGATTCAAGCGAGCCGAAACATTCCTTCCTGCTCAATATCGCCGCAAGCCTCTGTCGGGGAAAAAGCGTATCTTTTTTACTGGCTAACCAGGTCGACGAGTTTTTATTGCGCCAGATCAAGTCAAGGGCCTGGTTGGTCACGATTCCCAGCTTTTCTTACGCAGGCGCTCCTAATCTCGAAGGTTGGCAAGAGCACCACTATGATTTCTACCACCATGATGAAGCCTGGATACGGCAGCGTTGGCAGCCGGTTGTCAGGCTGATGCAGGAGCTGGGAGTGCGGATCATCTCGCCTTTGGGCGGCCAGATGGCTGTGTCCGATGAAAATAACGGTCGCGCTCAAGAAGGTTTTAGTGACGCGGGATGCGTCGGCGAGGCGATTTACTTTTTGGGTGAGCAGTTTGCGGTGGAAGTCAACCCGCGTTTAACTCACTTTGCCGACCACCATGATATCTTGAATGCGCCGGCGTATTGGACAGGCAGGCCCGTAGGGCCGCAGGCTGATTCAGAAAGCGTTGTCCTATCAACAGCCTTATTGCTTGCGCTTTCGGCTTTAATCGCCATTACCCTGAAACATATCGTTGACAGAAAATACCGCGTTCTCGATGCTACCGCAGCCAGGGTCATCGGATACAGCGAGTTGTTAAATGGCCTTGATACCAGCTCAATACGCAGTCTTCTCTATCCTGCTTGTGGTCTTGATATGGCCACTGTATTCGGCGATTTCATCAGGACTCTGAGCGTGCTCGAAGACGTTCATTTGGCCGATGCGGGATTTCAGTATTCAATAGAGCAAATACGCGGAGCGCTTACCAGCTATCTCAAAGGCCCGGATGATTATTACCAGATAATCGACGAGCAAGAGTCCAATACCAGATTTGACCGCTTTGTAGTTACGGTACAGGATAAGCTTCAGGCCAGGACCCTGCGTATTCACCTTCATCAGTACAACTACCTGTCCTTTATACCGCGGCTTGCCAATATTAGTGACCTTACCATTGTGAAATTTCCGGGTGTGTACGGAAGGCTATCGCAGGGATTCGCTAAGGCAAGTTATTATGACAATATATTAGCTCACACGAAAGCCGGCGGCTATATTCTGGTAACCCACGCCCAGCCTCCTTCACGCAGGTCACAGTTGCGGCGCCTGGAGCTGATTGCCACTAATTGCACCGCGGAACCGATTACTTTGGAGCTTTTACGGCGTCACGGTATTCAGACGCTGCTGGAGCAGGATTCCTATGTGTCCTGGCACGGTAATCCCCATGAGCATGCGCTCTTGCGTTCCCATCGGTACATGCTGTTCAGGCTAAAGGCAGTCAAAGACACAGGTGTCGCGGAAAACCGTCTTCTGGATCGCGACCCCCAGGACAATTACGCCGCTACAGCCACAGCGACCCAGGATGGCAGCCATTCCTATGAGTTCCTGAGTCTGATCGGTTTACTCTTATCAACAGCAGTCGTGGCTATGGCAAAATCTTCCGGTGCCTCGCCCGAGGGGACCATAACAGTTTCGCGGATCTCAGCGGAAGACGCCTCACGAAGGGGGGAATTAGAGGAGCTATTCCTTCAGGCCGAGATATTTAATCAAACCTGGATAGACCGGATACTCAATACCGTCCAGCATCCCGATTCGATCACGCTTGTGGCTAAAGACGGCAGCCGGATCGTCGGCTGTATTGCCTGCGCCAGGCCCAGCGAAAAAGAAACCATAAAATACATGACGTATCCGCTTCAGCGGGCGGAGAGGCACGATATAGCGTTAGACCATAGCACGCATTATCTCGTCGGTATCGCGGTCCGGAAATCCCATCGCGGCCGGGGTATTGGCAGGCGTCTTGCGTGTGGCTATGTCGGCGCGGCTCAGCAGGCCGGATTCAGGTACATCGCTATGCACCGGCTTAAGTTCCGTTTTCGCGGCCGGGAAGCTGAGGAGGACGCGCTCACCGCTCTCTTATTCAAGCACTTTGGCCCGATGGTTGTCGCCAATAATATCCCCACTAAGCGTAATAACCTTCTGGTTATGGATCTGACGCAGCCGGCGCAATGGGGCGGGGGTGCTGGAATGATTCCTGCGCTGCGTTATGTTTTGGGCGAGCGCAGGGCGCGCAAGCACCAGGCCTGGATTGAGCAGGTCGGCTTCTGGGGGGTAACCATATACTTACTGCTTAAGACCGGCGCAGTTGGTTTAGGAGCGGTGGGAATTATTGCCGCGGTCTGGTTTGCATTCTTGGCGCTGCATTTTGCCCGTATCAGCGCTATGCCGCATGCTCCGCCGCTGAAAGGCATTCTCACCTTAACCCTTCTTAATTTTGCTTTATTGGCATTGATTACCGTCTCACTTTCCGGAATCCCGTCAATAATCGCTCACCTTTCTCTTGGCGGTATCATCGTAGGGACTCTCGCCTATGGCCTGGGCTTTGCGGTAAGCACTCTTATTCATCACCAGGCGAACCTTAACTGGCCGTATTACACCATAACCGAGAAAAGCAGTTATTACGAGATTAACGGCAGTATTGTGCCGGTTGCCTGGCAAGACCCACGCATGCAACTACTCAACTGCATTGTTCAAATGCAGTCTGTCACCGGCAGCAGCGCCAGGCTCATCAAGCAGACAGTGTTTATCCGCGCCAGGAATAACCAAGATTACCTTGATAAAAAGCACGCTTTTGAGGCGCTCCTACGGGATAAGCTCAGCGGCCAGTTCCCGCCTACCAGCTACATTGCCCAGCCCCACTTAAGCGGCGCTGAAGTTTCAATGGAGTTTATGGCCATCGTTCCCAAGCGAAATCAGGAAGTTAGCATCGAATACAAAGATATCGCGGGTGTGCGCGTCGCACTCATCAAGCATGATGGTCTTGAGTGGGTTGAGGCAAAAGGTATTACCGACGAACGCGCAATTGGTGTAGAGGCGCAATCCGAGAGCGCTTTTAGGATTATGCGCCAAATTCTTGCTGAAGCAGCCAGCCAGCCTTTGACCTTTGCCGATGTCATGCGGCAATGGAATTATATCGAAAATATTGTCGGTCATTCTCAGGGCGCTCAGCAGAATTACCAGATTTTTAATGACGTACGGGCCAGGAATTATCAGGAAGCGGTGTTCGATACAAAGTATCCGGCAGCAACCGGCATCGGCATGGCCGGGACAGAAGACCTGAACACCGGCGGAGTGGTTCTGGAATTTACCGCGCTCAACCGGGCCGCGCGGCCGGACGTGGTCGTGCAGGGGGCCAACAACCGGCTGCAAATCAGCGCCCATTCCTACGGAACTGAGAAGCTTGAGGAGGGGGTGTCAGCCCAGCAGAAGGCAACACCAAAGTTTGAGCGAGCTAAGGTGGTTTTGATACCAAAGGCCGGTAAGTGGTATGTGCATATTTTTGTTTCTGGAACCGCCGCAATCCGGGGTCAGGATACTCAGCACATAAGCCTGCCCGAAGCTCTTGCCGAACGCGCAAAAGATTTAAGGGATGAATTCGAGGCCAGGCTCGAGGGCGCATACATGCGCGACAGCCTGATTAAACTTTCGCATGCGCAGCAGATAATTCGCTCAAGCGCGCGGTTACAGAGTGCGGCAGTTAATATCTTTGTCGTTCCCCACACAAGCTGGTTTGGAGCATGCAGGCACTGGAGCGTGGTTACGCCAGCATATAATAGAGGCAGCTTACCCAAAGGCGCCTTACCTATATTAGAGGTTCGTGCCGTCATGAGAGACTGGGTAGGAGCAGACGCGGCTCAACAGACCGCGCTCACCCTTGCCAACATCGGACATCTTATTTCTCAGGAAAACCTCATGGATGAGGGTAACCTGGGAGCTTTGAATTTAGGCTTTAGTGTCGGCGCCCGACTCAAAGACATGACGCGGGCAAGAACCTATGTTAAATTCCCGCGGCACTACGCTCAGGTATCAACGGTAACTGACCGTAACCTGCCGGGCTTGCCTGATCTGGGAGTATACGGGTCGGTGTGCAGGCCTAATCTTTTGGTAGAGATTGAAGGAGACGCGGTGGTGAAAATTGATACCAGAAAAAGCGCCTTCAGGCATTACTGGCAGTGGTGGGGTTCCTGGCAGCCGCTTGACGCAGAAAATGATGAGTTACAAAGACGCCTAAAGCTGGCCCTGGCTTTTCTTGAACGCAGCCTTCTCCCTATCGAGCAGGCAGCTTTGAGGCATGTCGTTATCCGCCGCGGGCCGCCGCAGTACCGCGGGCCTTCGTTGAGCCTGCGTGTTCCTTTTACCAAAACTGTATACCTTTATCTTAATCGAGGAGCTTCTTACCGGGAAATCGTTCAGCAACTGGTAGCGGCTCTCGGCGGCCGCAGCCTCCGGGAAGCCGGCGAATATCAGCAAAGACTTGCCGTAGCCGCTTTACGGCAAAAAGCCGAGGAACACTATAGGCTGCTTTCCCGTTCTGAGAGCCAGCAGGCGTTCAGGAATGTCTGGCAGGCAGCGCAGGAATTGGTGACCACCGAGGGAGTCGAGAAAGTTTTAACCAAAATTTTCAGTAAAAGAGCAAAGGCGCAGGCTGAGTTCATGGGTGAGCTGGTTTGCGCGCGTGCGCTTGAAACCGCCATGAGTCCACAGGCATTGGGAATGTTGTTGAGCGCTGAAGTTCTTGCGATGGTGATTACCGGAGCTGAAATAATCGAATTGAGCCTTGAACGATTTCAAAGCCGTCCCGGCTCCAGGCCTGAAATCGACTGCCTCCTGCGGCTTCACCAGCCGTACGCAGTAACTATCTGGGTGCCGTACGAGGCGGGAGAGCGTCTTGAGTACCGAGAGAGCAGGCGTTATCTTGTGCCGGGTGACTATTTGGTCGAATCAAAAACCGACGACCGCTCAGTGAACCTGAGCGCGGCTATACAGATTGCCCAGGACGATAAGATAGACAAGTATAAGGGTGTCGCCTCTAGCATGATAGACGCCGGATACGATATCAGAGGTTTTATTTTCGCGATGAGCGGAGATGTAGTGCCCGCTCACGGCTGGCATAGGTTCTTTGCCTATAGCGAAGCTTCGCCGGAAACGCTTGCGACCGGCAGGGAAGTGGCCATTGCCGTCGCCTATATCCCCGACCGGATAATGGAAAAAGGCCATGATCGGCTCAACCGAAATGAGCGCAAATGGGTTAGAGAGCTGTTGCGTGATATCCGCAAGCTGTGGTGGCATGAAGGAAGGCCCGAGCAGATGATGCCGGTATTTTTACGCTGGAATTACGTTTTGGCGGCGCTGGTGTCTGAATTCGGAGTCAGCGGCACCCAGCTGAGGCTTACCGCGGCGCGCAGCCTCGCCTCCGGCGGGTACGCCTCTTACAGCGCCGATACCGCCCAGAAAAAGCAAAACTGGGTGAGGATATTTGAGTATTTAGACCGGGAGCATGCCCGTTTGATCAGTAATTTTATTCAGGAACAGGAAAATATCATATCGCTGGTTTCTCCGGAGGACCATGGCCCAGAGTTTGAAACGCATGCGGTGAGTGCGCTATCGGTTGCGGTGGCGGTCATCGCGCTGGTCATAGCGGCTCTCCTGATTCTGCAACGCTTATTATTGCAGGTCTCTTGATACGCTATCGCAGATTTATTAATTTTGTTTCCCTCTTCACCTGGAGCATCTACCTCTTGATTATTTTCTCAGCGAGTAGCTCCTTGGTATATATATGGTCCGGCGGCAGCCTTGCCGAGATAATCGGCTGGTTGACTATTGCCGCCAGCGACCTTTTGTCTATTGCCTGGCTGCTGCGGTGGATTGCTCTGGTTGTGCTTATCAGTTTCACGCTAACGCTGGTCTATGAGTTCAGGAGTATCCGGCGCCGGGGCAGAGATATTGTCCTGCGCCTCAACACTATCAGCCGCAGGCTCGATGAACTTGAGCGTCAGGCTAAAGAATCGGGGGCCGCGCAGCTTCTTTCGGACCGGGCGCAGATGCTGCGGACGCTCGTCAAAAGGATAGAAACTAAAGGTCCTTCAGCCCAATTATGCGAGGCGTTTCATGAAGTATGGTTATCTTTGGTCCAATTGTGGCAGGAACTTGAAGGAGCCGTGGTCTATGATCATGATGCGCAGCCGGCGCTGGCCTCAGTCGCGGAAGACCTGCATTCCGGTATTATCAGCGGGCTTGAGGCGGCAGCAGTTTCCCTGGCCCGGCGGACGGGTAAGACCGCGGTGTGGAGCTTGTATCTTGGTTGGGCTGCCGCGACCCTCCATGAGGGTCTCGAAGCATTCACGCGTCTCGAAGAACAGTACCTTAAACCGGAAAATCTGCCTGGGTGGGATTTTATTGATGAGCGTGCAAAAACTAAAATACATGTGGCCGTACCTGAATGGAATCGCGGCACTGAGGCATGCATCCAGGAATTGAATGCAGCTATACAAGTGACACGCAAGCTTCTCGAAGGTCTTTCCCTTACCCGGTCGCGTTTAGAAAAATCTCAGGCTCAGGATAGTTCGCTTAGATTTTATTTGAATCCCAGAGTGATTCATGATTTTTATCTGGCAGGGATTCAAGAGCTGCAGGGGAGGATATCGAGGTTACGCGGGCCATTAAAAATTAAGGACTTTATGTCCCGGGCGTTTGTTTATCCTGCGGGCCGATATTTTGTGAACTTGCGCGATTATCTTCTGGAGGGTTCCGTAGCCAGAGCCACCCGCGTGTTCAGAGAATTCATTGCCTTCCTTGGGGTTGTATTCGGCCCACGGTCTCAAAACCAGCGTTCAGAAAGTCATGCTGCCGGCCTCCTGCTGGGAGAAATTGCAGTCGCAGCGGTTCTACTAGGGGTATTGACCATTTGTATGCTGCTTTGTGCGCATTACCGGCTTTCCCACCGCTCTATCCGGCCACCTTCAGCTGACAGCGCCAATTTACAAAGGCTGAGAATAATTAATGAGCTCAGTAAAGCGCCGGGTGAAAATACAACAATAATGTTTCAACCAGAAGAGGCTGTAAAAGCAGAAGGG
>CAYNSZ010000029.1:8765-10756 GCA_964400075.1 uncultured Planctomycetia bacterium | reverse complement strand
CATGAATTCTCCTTGCTATCCCGTATCTTTGGCTTGTAAGTCATATTTAGATGCGTCATACGCCTTAAGGTATTCATTTATTTTAGCGCTACCCCGCTGGCTTTTTAGCTTTCAACCGAAACCAGCGTATATCCTGAGCGGATTTCTCCAGATACCCGCGGGATGTTCCATAATCTTACCTTCAGGACTATGTCTTGGCAAGAAAATTTTTTACTGGCTAACCTCCTAATTATTGCGTGCGCCATTCTGCCCCCCTGATTATTTGGCGCAGGGGGGCTAATCTCCTATTTATTGCGTGCGGAGATTAGGATAATACACCTTCTTTGAAGGGCATAAATCCTGCAAGGGGCAGTCCAAGCACTTAGGTTTTCTTGCCTGGCAGATACGCCGGCCATGCTCGATTAATAAATTGCTGAATCTTCCCCATTCCTTTCTGGGTAAAAGTTTCATCAAATCCTGCTCAATTTTGACCGGATCTTGGTTTTGGGTCATACCCAATCGCTGGCTTAGCCGGCGCACGTGAGTGTCGACAGCGATTCCTTCAATCTTACCATAAGAATTAAACAAGACTATGTTGGCAGTTTTACGGGCGACCCCGGGAAGCTGTACTAATTGTTCCATCGAATCCGGCACTTTACCCCCGAATTCCTCCATGATTTTTTTGGCGGCGGCGATTATGTTTTTCGCCTTGGCCCGGTAAAAGCCGGTGGAACGGATCTCCTGCTCAAAGACTTTAAGGTTAGCCCGGGCAAAATCAGCAGCTGTCCTATATTTGTTAAACAGGGTTTTGGTTACCAGATTGACCCTGACATCAGTACATTGCGCAGAGAGAATCGTTGCTGCCAGCATTTCCATAGGACTTCTAAAATGCAGGGCTATCTTCGCCTCCGGATAGTGTTTCTTAAGAATGGTTACTATTTTCTGCGTAACTGCTCTCTCCATCCGTATGGCTCCTTAATTCTTCCCGGCATACAGCGAAAGGATATGCGACTCGATTAGACAAACCTTCCAAAACCGTATTCAAGAAACATTCCCAGCATCCGCGGAACGCTGGTGCTTAAGCGTGTTCTTTAACGATTCAATCAGGTGCATGGCGTCTTTGCGACTCAGGTCATTGATGGCAAAGGTATGGTAATATTTATGGATGAAATTACTTAAATGGGACGGGGTCCAGCCCATTTCTTGCGCAAGGAATTTTATGTAAAGTTTCTGTTTTATGGTAAGGCCGGCGGGGTTGATACGATAGTGCTCGCTGCGCACAAAATAATTCATCAAGCGCCTGAAGCTTTCCTCATCCAGGTCTTTGGCACTCGTAACCCCTGCTGCCTTCTGCAGAATTTCACGGTAGACAGAGTCGCTCAAATTAAGCTCTTTTTTAATGATGTGTATCAGCGCCAACTTCTTCTTATCCATGGAAACCTTTCCCGCGGCGGTCTCATGCACCTGCACGTACCCCCCCCTATCGCTGCCTATTATAGACTGAGCTTATGAAAATTCAATGTTTAAAAGCTTGAATTCACGGACTGTTTCTCCTTGAAGGAAGCTGCTTCAGCTGCCTCTGATGCTGTTTGCCTTGTGACGCCCTTAACCGCAACCGCAAACTGCAACGAAAGGATAAACCAGCCTCTTAATTTATGCTTTTTTTAGTTCTTGAGTTGCAGGGTGTTAAAAATTATAATAATGACCAGGCTTTGCCTCTGGCGGTGAAGCAAGCATGACACTATCAAGCAAGCCCTAATGAAGAAACTATTGACCATTCACGCCAAGGGATTTTTGAACGGTTTATTGCTCTGGCTACTCCTCTTTCACTGCAATTTTTGCGCGCAAGCAGGTGAAGCTGGAGAAAAAAAACGCGTTTTGCTTATTAATTCCTACCACAAAGGCTATGTCTGGAGTGATATTATGACCGAGACTATCCTCACCCGCCTGATGAACCAGGCGGGTGAGGCGAGTGAGGCGGGCGAGGGCATCGAGACATCCACAACCTATCT
>CAYNSZ010000029.1:2010-8734 GCA_964400075.1 uncultured Planctomycetia bacterium | reverse complement strand
AACACCAGCGAAGAATTCAAGGTAGCTGCCGGCTTGCGGACGAAACAGCTTATTGAAACCTATAAGCCTGACGTGATCATCGGCACCGATGACAGCGTGGCCAAATATGTCATCGCTCCGTACTTCCTCAATAGCAGCTTTCCCTTTGTTTTTTGTGGCCTAAACGAGGAGCCCTCGACCTACGGATTTCCCGGCAGCAACGTTACCGGAATATGTGAAATAGATTTGGCCATATCCCTGTACCATCATCTCAAAGGCTACGCCAGGGGTAAAAGAACAGGGTATCTTTCCGCCGATAACGATACGCAGCGGGTCATGGCCCAGGAAAGCCAGAAACAGCTGGGCGAGCCTTTTCAAGCAGTTTATTTCGTCAAAGATTTCGCGCAATGGAAGGAGTATTATCTGCGCCTGCAGGATGAGGTCGATATTCTACTGATGCAGGATGTGGTTATTCTCCCCAATTGGGATAATAACCAGGCAATCAGCTTTATCCACGAACATACTAAGATCCCCACTGGGGCCACTACCGACCTTCAGGAGGAACACGTACTCATCTGCATATCCAAATCAGCCACCGAGCACGGCCTCTGGGCCGCGCAAGCGGCGATGAGGATCCTCAAGGGGGCAAAGCCGGCGGATATACCCATTGCCGTCAATAAAAAAGGTTCTCTTTCATTGAATTTGATACTGGCGGACAAACTTGGCATCGTATTCTCACCGTCGATATTGCGTGCCGCTGATACCATTATTGGCCAAACTAACGACTTAACACCGCCGGAACCGCCGCTTATAAATCCCTAAAAAAAATCGCCTCGGCAAGCTTTTGCCCGCCGAGGTCTCTTGAACTACCGCCCACCGGTACTCGATACACCGCCGCTTAACTGATTACCCCTTTAATGTACTCTTGAGTCATCTTTTGCCTGGGATTGTCAAAAATCTGCTCGGCTGGCCCGTGCTCGATAAGCTCGCCCAGATAGAGAAATATCACGTAATCGGCAAGCCGCTTTGCCTGGCGCAAAATATGCGTGACCAGGATGATGGTATATTCTTCTTTTAACTCAAGGAACCGCTGCTCGATGCGCTGGCTGGAATATGGATCGAGCGCTGAAGTCGGCTCATCCCCCAGTATGATCTCAGGTTCGACCGCCAGGCCCCGCGCCAGGCACAGCCGCTGCTGCTGGCCTACCGAAAGCCGGCAAGCAGGAGCGTGCAATCTATTTTTGACCTCATCCCAGAGGCTTGACTCCTTAAGATAATGTTCGACGATACCATCGAGCTTCTTTTTGTCTTTTGTTCCGTGCAGCCGGGGCCCATAGGCGACATTGTCATAAATCGACATCGGCAAGGGATAGGGCTTCTGAGCAAGTAGGCCCATCTTTTTTCTGATATGAGTCACTTCGGTCTTAGGGTCAAAGAGGTCTTCACCGTCGACCAGAACATGACCGGTGACCTTGATACCCTCTACCGAATCAATCAAGCGGTTGAATGACTTAAGCAGCGTGGTCTTACCGCAGCCCGAAGGGCCGATGATCGCGGTTATCTTTTTATCGGGGATGTTGACGCTGATATTTTTGAGTGCCGGCGCGTCAGCGTCCCGGTAAGATACACTGAGATTCTGTACACTAATGTGAGTTTTAAATTCCACTGCTGTCTCCTTATTTCACGATATGGGTAGTAAATTTTTTGGTTAAGAGCCTGCAGGCGAGGCTGATGATTAATATGATAACCGTAAGGACAAAAGCTGAAGCATAGGCCCGCGCCCGCACCTGAGGAAACGGCGTGCCTAACTGAAAAAATATAGCCAGGGGCAAGGTTGCCGCCTGGCGAAACAGCGAAGTGGGAATTGAATCGGTAAATCCGGCGGTAAATAACACCGAGGCCGCGTCTCCGATTCCCCTCCCGAAGGCGATAAGCACCGCGGTAACTATGCCCGGCAAAGCCTGGCGCACTATTACTTTTGTCGCCGTCTCAAGTTTGGTCGCGCCCAGCGAATACGAAGCCTCAAACAGCTCATCAGGCACCATGCGCACCACTTCATCCATTGATCTGCTCATGATCGGCAGAATCAAAAATGCTACCGCGATGATCCCCCCCAAGAGCGACGTTTTAAGCCCAAAAAAGAGCATTATAGTAAAACCAAAGGTGCCGTAGACAATCGAAGGCACTCCCCATAAGACATCAAAGGAAAAACGCGTTAACGCCGCCAGACGAGACCTCCTCCAACGATAGACATTGATATACAGGACCACCGGCAAGCTGATTATAAAGGCCAAGAAAGTGGCACCGGCTCCAAGGTACACGGTGCCCATAATCGCGTTCAATATACCGCCTTCTTTTCCCAGATAATAACCGCCTTTCGGGGTCTGGGTAATCATAGCCAGATTAAGCGCCGGCAGGCCCTTAACGATAACCGTAGCCATAATGAGAACCAGGCTTAAAAAAATAATAAAAGCAGAAGTAATCATCAGGCCTTTGAATATATTCTCCTCTATTTTTCTGCGGTCCATCTTAACGCATACTCCGTTCAACGCGCACTAAAACAGCTCGCGCTCCGATATTGAAAAACAAGACCATGGCCATGAGCGCCAGTGATGCCAACAGGAGCGCTGAATCGTATAAGGGCACTGAAAGCATCTCACCGTAATTGTTAGCGATCAATGCCGGCAAAGGGTAGGCCGGGTCAAACACCGAACCGGGAATCCGGACAACGTTACCGGCGACCATCAGCACAGCCATGGTCTCACCCAGCGCCCGCGAAAGGCCCAATACAAAGGCCGCGATGATACCGGGAGCGGCCTTGCGCATGACCACATGCTTAGCGGTCTGCCATTTTGTCGCGCCCAACGCCAGGGATGCTTCCCGTACCTCCTGCGGCACTGACTGAAAAACCTCCAAGGTAATGTGGATGATGACGGGAAAAACCATAATGGCTAAAACAATTCCCGCGGCAAGCGTGCAATAGCCGGTGGTATAAGCGCCAAAAAACGGCGCAAGGTGGTTCTTTATCAGCGGTACGATAACCAGCACTCCCCAGACGCCATAAACCACCGATGGTATTCCCGCGAGTAAATCAACGAGGGGTTTTGACCATTCCTTCAGCTTCTTAGGGGCGTATTCAGAAAGATACAGGGATGTCAAGAGACATAAGGGGACAGCGATAAGCATGGCCACAGCTGTTACCCAGGCGGTTCCGGCAATAAAGGAGTATAATCCAAACTCACCCTTGAGGGGGCGCCATGAGCTGGAAAATATGAGTTCGGATAAGGGCTTTCGCACGAGGATCGGCAGGGAGCGCAAGAAAAGGCCGTAGGCAATAAGGACCACCAGCAGTACCGAAAAAATCGTCAAGAGCTTCATGCCCTTGCAGGCTAACCAATCTATTAAAAACCGCTTCCTCTGCATGCGTTCAGTTATTCAACGCCAATCTTCTCAAGGCCTTCGCTCACCTTTGCTGCCGGAAGACCGATATAGCCTGCTTCGGTAACATATTTCTGGCCGTCAACCAGTATCCAGCGCAGGAATTCCCTGGCCGCTGCGTTCTCAGGCTTTCCTTGGGAAACCAGATGTAAATCACGTGCCGGCGGCGAAGGAAATTTTGCTTCATCGATAGCTTTGATAAGCGTATCCTGGCTGTCGTAAAAATCTTCATCTTCTCCGATCTGGCCGTCGGCGTTAAGGTCAAGCGGCAAGACGCGAATGCCGCTCACCTGCTGCCGGGTACTTGCGTCATAGACGTAATTGATATTATTGAAGCCGATTCCCAGGGTGTCGTTCCTCACCGCTTCGGCCAAACCCGGATCGCCATAGACGCCCACACCGAGTAAGTCTTCCTGCTTTTTACCCAAATACTTTGCCCAGGTCTCGGCCGCGCCGCAGGCGTCTGAACGAGTATAGACGTGGATTAGCTCTCCGGTCTCCTTTCCGGTAACCGCGCCCCAGTTATCCGTTTCGCCGCTAATCCAGATTGCGGCAAGGGTATCCTGGGTGAGGCCCCGGGAAAGCAAATCCTTAAGCGCCGGATTACCGGAGTTTACGGTCGGCACCACCGCATCCTTGGTGACGGTAACCCACCAGGCGCCTTTACCGACTTCCTCCGGATATATTTCCCGCGAGACCATGCCGAGGTCTACAGCCCGGCTCAGGCAATCCATCATGCCCTTGCCGGCTCCGCCGGCGGCAATGTCAATTTGAACCTGGGGATGGATTTTGCGGAATTCCTCAGCCCACTTTACCACCATGGGATAGAGCGCCCAGGCCCCGGAAATAGATATCGTCCCTTGCAACTGCGGTTGCGGCTCTTGCGCTGGGGTATGGCCCATACCCATCAAAAAAAATATAGAGACTAGAAGCGCGATTACCAATACTTTTTTCATCTTAAGCCTCCTTTAATGAGCAGACAACTTACGCGAGAATACTTTCGAGCGTAAGTTGTAGCCCCCACACCAATTATTGTAAGACACTCTCTAAAATTCGTTTTTTCAATTGAGCAAATGCTCGTGATCGCAATTTAAGATTCGTTTCTCTATGCCGGGCGTCTTTCTCTGCCTTATATCCTTCAAAATATATCACTTCAAACGGCTCCCTTGACCTCGTTGAAGCTACTGCACCACCGTTGTGTTCTTTTATTCTACGTTCAAGATCACCCGTAAACCCTATATAAAAATTGTTATCTTTCTAACTCTTTAATAAATAAACATAAAACATTCTCAATAATTGGTGTGGGGGCTTATACTAAGTCCGAAAGCATCAAATGTTCAAGCCTGTGCGCCACGTAGTCACGGATTTCTTTGAGCACTTTCATGATTTTCTTTTCTTTCTCAAGCGGGGTATGAGAGAAAAAATAGCTGCTGACTGATTCCGTGGGCGCAAGAGCTCCGTCAAATAAACGCACCACTTGTGCCACGCTGATTTTTTCTGCTGGCAATGCGAGCATATAGCCACCGTGAGAACCGCGTTTGGCACGTATATAGCGGCTCTGCTTTAATACCATGAGTAATTGCTCCAAGTACTTTTTGGGGATATTATACTTTTCGCAGATATCCTCGCACTTGATAAACAACTCTTTCTGGTAGCGGGCGATGTAGATAAGCGCAAGCAAAGAATATTCACTTTTAGTAGTAAGGTGCATACTCGTATATTTCCTATATTGTCTATAAAGATTATAGACAAATAGTAAGGGATGTCAAATAAAATTTAACCCGTTCGGACACCCTGCGCTACACTCCATCTACATTTCGGTAAGGGCTATGGTTACGATGCCCGTGTCGTCCTACGGTTACGTCTTTCGTCTTTATTCTTTAACTCTTTCAAGACGTTGCCGTTTGACGTAACCGAAACGGGCTTCGTTACCGTAACCGACAGACGTTTCCGTAGATGTTCCTCAATGCTTTTGGGTAGGTAGAAACAAGGGGTAGCCGACTAGCGCTTGCGCAATAACGCCAAGGTCTCAATGTGCGGGGTATGCGCAAAGAAGTCGAACGCATCGAGCCCGATGAGTTCGTATGAGCCGGATAACAGCATGAGGTCTCGCGCCAGGGTGGCCGGGTCACAAGACAGGTATGCCAGATGCGGTACGGGATTGCGCGAAAGTGTTGAAACAACACGCGCGTCCAGGCCGCTGCGCGGCGGGTCCACCATCACCATATCCGGCCGGATGGATATAATTTCATCGATGCAGTTTTCGCACTTTTCTTCCTTCAGGATATAATTAGTGACTGAATTATGCGCAAGATTTTTTTTAAGCAGCGCGCAAGTTTGCCGGTCATCTTCTACGCCGATGACTTCTTTAAGTCTATCTGCGAATATAATACCAAACAGCCCCACCCCGCTGTAAAGGTCAGCGAACCTCTCAATACCCCTCTGCTGTATAAATTCCTGAAGGCGGCCAATAACTTTTTCGAGGATAGGGGTGTTCACCTGGAAAAAAGAAGTGGGGCCTATAAAAAACACTTTTCCGGCGATATGCTCGGCTAACAGACTTTCGCCCTCAAGCAGCGAAAGGTAATCGCTTGCGGGATTTGAAAAGTAAACACTATCCACCCCCGTTTCCGTAATAAGGGTTGAGGAGATTTTGACAAGTTTGTCTTCATCCTTGTTCTTCTCGCCGCCGATCACCAGCATTTTCTTGCCGTCAGTACTACTTTCGCGGATGGCGAGCTCCTTGACCGATCCAAGCTCTCCAAAAACCTTTGGGAGTAAAAGAGATAATTTGGCTAAAGCCTGGTTCAGCGGCTCGCTTACCAGAAAACAATTTTTGACTTCAATGTAGCGGTTAGTATATCCGGGCAGGTTGTACCCCAGGCATGCTTGCCGGTCTTTTTTAAAAACCTTTAGGCTGATTTTGTTCCGATATCCCCAGAGACGGGGTGAAGCAGCCAGACCTATCCGTTTAAGACCTTCTTGCGGGATTCGCGAGCAGAACTCGGCAAGTTGTGATTTTTTTATTTCAAGCTGAAAGGGGTATTCGATATACTGATACGCGGCGCATGCCCGATAATGAGAACAGCGCGGGTCCACGCGGCGCGGGGAAGGAGTAATAACTTTTTGAACACTGCACTCCAGATATTTTTTTTTCTTTTTGGATATGCTCACTGCCAGGGTTTCGCCGGGAAGACCTTCGTCGCACAACACAACCAGACCATCTTTTCGAGCAAGGCTCTTTCCCGGATAAATGACTTTATCTATGGTTATCTCCATCTGGCTCGACGGCTAATTTTTGCCGGTT
>CAYNSZ010000029.1:0-1950 GCA_964400075.1 uncultured Planctomycetia bacterium | reverse complement strand
GTTTATTAAGCACGTGCAGACTGTTGAGTTCTTTGAGCGCCTCCACGATCAAAGGCCGGTTGGCAGGCTTATTATACTGGATGAGAGCTCGCTGCATCTTGCGCTCGCGAAAGGTTTTTGCCACGTATACTTTTTTTCCGGTAAACGGGTGCTTCTCAGTATAGTACATGCAGGCTGAAAGGGTCATGGGAGTTGGGATGAAATCCTGGATCTGCTCCGGGCATACTCCGCGTTTGGCAAGATACAGCGCAAGCTTAAGCGCGTCCTGAAGCGTTGCCCCCGGGTGAGCGGAAAGAAAATAATTCACCAAGAAAATATTTTTTTTAAACGCGTGCGCGGTTTCTTTGAATTTCTTAACAAAGGTTTCATAGACGGAAAATCCAGGCTTGTTCATGAGGTCCAAAACAGCGTTGGAGCAATGCTCAGGAGCGACTTTGAGGAGTCCGCTGATATGGTGTTGACAGATTTCTTTCAAAAAAACGTCGGCGTATTGGTCTACGAGCAAATCGTAGCGCAGGCCGCTTCCGATAAACACGTGTTTTACGCCCGGTATCTCCCGCAGCCGCCTGAGTAATTCCAGATAGTTCTGATAGCCCATCTTAAGATTTTTACATTGGGCCGGCACCAGGCATTTTTTATCCGCGCAAAAGCCACTTTTTTGCCATAAAGCGCATTGCGTGGCGTAAAAATTCGCGGTAGGCCCGCCGACATCAGTGATGGTCCCTTTGAAACTGGGCCGCCGGCTTAAGGCTTCTGCTTCGCGCAGGACCGATGCGATGCTCCTGCTCTGCACGATACGGCCTTGATGGAAATAAAGAGCGCAAAATGAACACTCGCCGCAACAGCCGCGATGAGAAGTAAGGGAAAACTGCACGGTCTCAAAGCTCTTGACTCCTCCCCGGCGGTCATACAGAGGATGCCAGGCGTGCATATAGGGCAGTTCATATACGGCGTCCAGCTCCTGCCCGGTAAGCGGTAAAGACGGCGGGAACTGGAAAACGAACCGGCTATCATGCCGCTGAACCAGGGTCTTGGCCGTAAAAGGATTCATCTGTGCGTAGGCTGCAAGAAACGCGCGGCGAAATTGCTCTTTATCGGATTTGACTTCTTCGAACGAAGGCAGGATGAGGCAATCTTTGAAAAAATCTTTATGGTTTCGTGCTATGACTATCCCTCTGATACCGTTGACCTGCTCGACTGACTTGCCGTGGCCAAGCTGCCGGGCGATTTCAACCACCGGTTGTTCAGCCATGCCATAGACCAAGATATCAGCTTTACTGTCGATGAGCACCGAACGGCGCACGCTATTATTCCAGTAATCGTAATGAGCCAGCCTCCGCAGGCTCGCTTCAATCCCTCCCAGGACAATCGGCACATCCTTATACGCCCGGCGCGCCACATTGGAATAGACAATCAACGCCCGGTCAGGCCGCAAACCAGCTTGGTTTCCCGGTGAATACTCATCGCTGCTGCGTGCCCTTTTATTGGCAGTATAATTGGCTATCAGGGAATCGGTATTACCTGAAGTAATGCCAAAAAATAAGCGCGGCTTGCCTAAGCGCATAAAATCAGCGGTACTGCGCCAGTCAGGCTGGCTGATAATGCCGACTTTAAAACCGTGTGATTCAAGCAGGCGGCCGATCAGGGCAACTCCAAACGAAGGATGGTCTACATAGGCATCCCCGGTGATGAGTACCACATCAAGCTCATCCCAGCCGCGTTTGTTCAAGTCTTCTCTGGAAACAGGCAAAAAATCATTTTTCATGGTTTATGGTGTAGTATACCAAAAACAAAAGCCCTCTCCATTATTTTAATCGCCTGCGGAAATAACCAGGGCTTTAGGCCAACAGGCCACCCAACAGGGTGGCCTGTTGGGTAGCCCGGGGTTGAATGCATGCGATTAATCCCGCCTGAGTCATTGGAAATTTCCGCAGGAAATTTCCAATGTAT
>CAYNSZ010000028.1:0-10882 GCA_964400075.1 uncultured Planctomycetia bacterium | reverse complement strand
CGCGCAGGAAAAACTGGATGAGATAAAAAGACTGGTGTTAAACCTAAGCGGTTAATCCGAAAGGATTCAAGCGTATGCGTTTTCTGAAGCTCTTGATGGCAGCGTCGGTTATAGCGGTCTGTTGCGCGCATGCGCCCCTGGCAAAAACCATAGAGGAGCGGCTCGCCGGTAAGCGTAGCGTGCACTACGATGTTGCCTTTAACGGCCTAAAGTCAGGTTATGTGGTCTGGGAATATCTGGGCACCGAGGAAGTTGAGGGGGTCCTGACCGAAGCGCTTTCGGTAAGCTCCGATACCAAATACCTGGGTTTTTTCGATATGACCTCAAGCGAGCGCGTGTATCTTGATAGCGTATCGTATCTGCCCCGCCGCGTCGAACGGGACCTGATCGTATTCGGAAAAAAAGAGCTTATCTCGGAGCGCTATGACCAGCAGGAGGGTCAGGTAACCATATCCCGCAGCGGTGATGTTTCAGGCACGCAAATCCTGCGCCAGGACGTCCCGATTCATAACATCTTGGCCTTACTGTATTTTTTTCCCGACAACATAGCCTTTAAAAGCGGGGAGTGGTTATATTTCAATCTTCCCACTCAAAAAGTGCGCATAAAAATGGTCGGCGAACGGATGCTGAAGATCTCAGGCCAAGAACAAAAGACTTATTTTCTCCTTGGCAGGGGAGGAAAGCGTTTCAGCATCTGGCTTGATAAAGAAAGCAGGCTGCCGCTACGAATTGAGTTTATCTTTCCCATAGGCAAAGTAGTCATTACCAGAACCGAGCCGCAAGATAACCCTTAAGCAGGCACGTACAGAGTACAGAGTAGAGAGTAGAGAGTAGAGAGAAAAACAAGATTCTACACTCTCTCCTCTCTACTCTTTTCTCTCTACTTTTAATAGAGGAGACGTTGCCGTAATTGTGCGGTAGTACAGGGGAGACAGTTCAAGAGATAATGAGAGGAATTATAGGCAGTTAACGCAATGTTATTCAGCCACAATGATTGAGTTTTTCCCGCCGAAGTGGTCGCTCTCAGTAAGCTTGTTGTGGGGGTCGGCGAACCATCTGCCCCGGCTGACAAATTTATAGCGATAGGTTCCTTTCTCAAGCGGGATATTGATGCTCCAGATATCCCCGCTTACTCTGCTTAAGCGATACTCGTCATTTTTCTTCCAGTTGTTGAAATCGCCCACCACGTATACCTCTTCCAGGTCTTTGCCCTTCAAAAGCAGGGAGGTCCAGGCTCTTTGAGAGGTAAGGCCCTCTATTTCTTGGGCAAGCTGGGTAAAGTCTTCGGCTCCCCGGGATTTCGGCATGTAATCAAAGATATTTTTCCCCTGGCTGGCAGCTTCTCTCAGGTATACGTTGGTGCGTATATGCGACGATAAAAGGAGCCGGCCGAAGCGAGTTTTCACTTTATCAGCAAATTCGCGGGAGAATTTCGAGCGGCAGTCAACCTGATTGAGCAGGAAAAAAGGAGTGGGGTTTGCGCCCTGGAATTCTCTCACCATGAGCATGATATTTTTTAAAATTTCCATCCCTTTCAATGAAAACTCACAGGCCATGAGCGGGATGAGCGCATAGGAGCTTGCCACCAGGGCGTTAATGGTCAATATTCCCAGGTTCGGCGGACAGTCGATAACTACGTAGTCGAAAGCGCCGGCGCAGGTTTTAATAAGGGTAGTAAGAATGCGTAATTTATCCGGGTGCGGGCTAAGAGTATGTTCGAGCGACGCCAGGCCGATAGAAGAAGGCATGAGGGAAAGCCCCGGACTGACTTGGTTCCAACGAGCCTCTTGCGGGAGAGCTTCGCCGCGTGAAACTTTTTCGAGAAGATCAGCGATCGAAACTTTGGCTTCAGCGCCGAGGGAAAGGCTGGCATGGCCTTGAGGGTCTAGGTCAATGAGAAGCACTGAGCGGTCTCTTTTGCTTAAACCCGCGGCCAGGTTTACTGCGGTGATGGTTTTACCGCAGCCGCCTTTCTGGTTCAATACTGATATGACGTTCATGTGTCCTCCTTAATTCTCCCGCCGAAGGCGGGGGAATTAATATCTGCCGAGTCCGAGTAAAGTCTCGATAGAGAATTTACTCGGTATTTAGCGAGGCAGATATAGATATAAATTTTACAACTTCGCGCCCTTTTTAACGAGCGTAATATCCTTAATGATAATCATATCGTTTCGTAAGCCGCTGCCGATGCTGAGCATTTGATTTTCCGGGGACGGTAGTTTTTTGAACGTAACCTTTATTTGCTGAATTTTAGAAAGATTCACTTTCGGCCAGAGCCGGTTATCAAAGGACAAGGATATTTTCAGTACAGGAGTATTTTTAAAGCCGTCAAGGGTAATATGGGCGGGCTTCAGCGCGTTTGAATAGTGATTGGTATCCTTGACCACCACATCCATGGCCAGGGGCAGCTGTTCTTTTCGAAGGAACAGCAAAAGACTATTGCGAGAAAGGTTTTGTGGCCGGCGAAAGTCAATGGTTACACCCATCGGCTGGTTGTGCGATAGGACAAGGTAGAGTGCGGAGCGGCCGCGCTTCAGGAGCTGTTTTTCGTGACCGATTACGCTGGCTGAAGCGAGATTACTGCCTGATAGTAAGTCTTCTTGCTCCGGTTGAACCAGGAGGGAGCGGGGGATGAATAGAAAATCGTAATTGAGAAAAAGATAGCTGAGGCTAAGGCCGGCGCAGATGCACGCGAAGATAATAAGACCAGTTTTTTTCGGTCGGCGGGGCTGCCGCGCCTGCGGCTCAAGGGGCGATTTACTAAAAAAGGTTTCCTGAAGACGTTGGGAGTCTGTCTCCGGTAAATTAAAGTACAACCCGGGCCCGTTCACGCCCCCATATTATCATTGATTGAGGCAAAATTCAACTATATAATATAAAAATATTACCGTGGCCATGCCGGCGTTATAGTATGAGAATTTTTGTACCCAGATTCATTTAATCGACATGAATTCGTCATTACCTTTCAAGCCCAGGACGAATTCATGTCGATTATCCCGCCGTAGTCATGGGAAATTTCCCATGTATATAGCGGAGGCGGGATTATAAAGAAACTCCGGGCTTTAGGCCGGAGAGATTCATTTCTTTGCTTCCGGCAGGGCAACACAAAAATATGATTGATAAATCAGCTATTATTCACCCTAAAGCCGAACTGGACAAAAGTGTCAGTGTAGGCCCCTACGCGATTATTGAAGAGGCGGTGCGCTTGGATAGGGGGGTTTGTGTTTGCTCCCACGCCGTCATCAAAGGTAAAACTTCTATCGGAGAAAATACGTTCATCGGCACCGGAGCAATCATCGGCGAAGCTCCCCAGATGTTCGGTTCAACCGCCAATACCGGTGTACTTACTATTGGCAGGAATAATATTATCAGGGAATATGTGACTATCCATACTTCGACTGGCCCAACAAAAACCACTTGCCTTGGCGATAACAACTTCTTGATGGGATTTTCTCATGTTGCCCATGATTGTAAGCTCGCCGACAGAGTGGTTCTCTGTAACGGCGCCCTGCTTGCCGGCCACGTTGAAGTGGGCAGCAGCGCTTTCATTTCCGGCAATGTGGTAGTGCACCAGTTTGTCAGGATTGGCAGGCTTTCAATGGTTGGAGGGCTTTCCCGGGTGAACCAGGACGTACCCCCCTTTATGATGGTGGTGGGCGATTCAAGAGTCTGGGGGCTTAATCTGGTGGGCTTAAAGCGGGCAGGCATCAGCCCTGATGAGCGCAAAGACATCAAAAAGGCTTTTGAGTTTTTATATCGCAGGAATTTATCTCAGAAAAACGCTATCGAAGAGCTTGAAAAAATCAATTCGCCATGCGTCAGGGAAATCAGCGTCTTTGTCAGTTCTTCGCAACGGGGTATCTGCGGGCCGCAGAAGAGTTCATTTTGGGAAAAGCTGTTTCTTGATTACCCGTATCTGGTGCGTTCAAATATACCCGTCTATTTTTATTTCCGAAACGCGGCGAGAAACCTTCAGCCCAGCCGTTCGCACCGCGCTCCCTAAAACCTATCGCCAGGCAATATAGTGATAGGTTCTGCCGTTTGCGTTAGCATCACTTGTCACTCTAAAGCCATTGCTGATTAATGTTATGGTGTTTTTATATTGTGATTGGCCCCGGCCTATCTGACCCGCCCCCTGCTGAAATGCCGACGCTCCAGGCATAGTGATAGTTTTCGTAAATTGAATGGGGTCGCTTTGTTGTTCGGTAATGAGCATTGCCTGAGGTTGAAATCCCAGGTTGATTACCCGGGTGCCTCCATTGCCGATATATGAATTGACCGTGCTGCCGCCGCTGATGGGCGGCTGAACGCAGTTGTTGCCGTTCTGGTCACAATACCACGTAGCTCCCACAGCTCCCTCGACATCGAGCTTTAATGCCTGCTGTCCGGTGCTGGGTGTTTTGGTGCCGACTCCTACTTTTCCTCCAGGGCCGCGGCCAAGCCAGGTCACGCCATTGGCCATCAGTCCTAAAAAGTTATCGGCTACCAACCCGGCGCCGGTATGCCTGAATAAAGTCAAGCCGATCCAGTCATCGAGCGGTGAATCATCATCGGGATCCCAGTTGGCAATATAAATATTCCCGCTCACCAGCTGCCCGCTTCCGTTATACTTTCGCAAGTCGATTGACGAACCGCCCCGTGCCCCTGCCGCGGCATTGTTTAGAACGATGAGCCGGTTGCGGTATTTGCTATCGCTTTCCAGGACCGAGCCATATACCTCAAGCGGATGGCCTGGGGCATGGGTCCCGATACCGACTTTTCCCTCTACTATCACGTTGACGTCTTGCGGGATTTCATTGCCGATTATAGTGCCGTTGTCATCCCAGGGATATAATGCCTGTTGAAAGTAGTTTGGGCCAATCGCGACCCTCTGGCTCCGTAACTGGCTGTATACTCCGAACGGCGCCGGATAGTAGGTGGTCAGGGTGATGGTTTCCTGGCAGAAAACCGTCGAGGGAAGGCAAAAGGCGACGATGAGCAAAAAGGAAGAAACTAGCGAAAGTATCTTCATTTTTAGCCTCCTCAATTTCTCCCGCCGCAGGCGGGAGAAATTGATATCTGCCGAGTCCGGGTAAATTCTCGTTAGAGAATTTACCCGGTATTTAGCGAGGCAGATATATACCTAAAGTAACCCTTTAAATTTAACGTACAGAGCACATCTATTTTGTCGCTCTTCCGCCATTGGCGGAAGAGCGAGTGATTAAATAACCCTCCTTTTTAATATAACTCGGCAGGGATGTATTGACAAGGCAAATTTAGCCTTTGCCAGTAAGGATTTTTGTGGCGAATACCAGCCAGCCGGTGTGTGAAGGCATGCGTTGTTCGGGCCGGGTTTTTCCGGGCCTGACCAGGATGCGGCGCACCAGGATTTCTTCGGTTTCGATATTGATAAAGTGTTTTTCCTGGAGGGTGAACACGGTTTTAGTCAGCTGCTCAAAGCTCGGGCATATCGAGGCAAGGCGCGCCCCGCCTTTGAGTGATTTATAGGCGGCGTCAATGAGGTCCCATTGGCTGCCGATGTCGATCATCACGAAGTCAGCGTCTTTTTCCGGAAACTCATCAATGATTTCCGCGTGCACGAATTCGACCCATTGGGCGAGGCCGTTTTTGGTAAGATTTTTTCTCGCGTTTTTTAAAAATTCCTCGTTGCGTTCGTAGCTGTACACTCTTCCCTCTGGCCGTACGAAATTGGCCAGGGCAGTGGTAAGAGCGCCGCTGCCAATACCGCACTCGATGACTTTGGCTCCGGGGAAGATGCAAGCCTTGGTGAGTATCATGCCGATGTCTTTGGGGTAGAGTATCTGGGTCTGGCGGTTGACTTTCATGATCATTTCATAGAGGTACGGCCGCAGGATATAAAAGGGCGCTCCGAGGTTAGTGTCGATTTTATCGCCGAATTCCTTGCCGATGATTTCCTCGGTTTTTAAAGCCCCCTTGTCGGTGTGCAGGGTGTTTTTGAGGACCTTAAGCAGAAAATTCCTTTTCTCGTCGTGGTAGAGATAGATGAGGTCTCCTTCCTGTATCATACTTTAGATGATACCGTCCCGGCAGCAGTTTGACAACATTATTTTTTAGCAAGCAACCAAGGCTGACGCGCATTGCCGCATGAGCCTTCGCGCGGGAAAATAGCTCTGATGGAAAATCGGGTTTCGGCTGAAAAATAGCTTGCAAGCAGGGTACGTTTGTATTAAACTCTTTACAAACGTAGAGCATAGCACGCAGATTTTTCCTACTTCCTGCCTCTGGCGGGACTTTTCTCTCTACTCTTATGAAGTACGTCATGGTAGTCTTAGATGGGGCGAGCGACCATCCGCTTGAAATTTTAGGCGGCAGGACTCCGCTTGAAGCAGCAGAAATACCGCACATGGACGCTCTGGCCCGCAGGGGGCTCTTGGGAAGAGTCAAGACAGTGCCGGCCGGATTTAATCCTTCAAGCGACGTGGCTAACCTTTCTCTGCTCGGCTACAATCCCAAAGAGTATTATTCCGGCAGGGGTCCGCTTGAAGCGGCAAACCTAGGAGTTAAGCTCGGCCCCGATGACCTTGCCTTCCGCTGTAATTTCGTCACCGTGGCTCAGGATAAGCTGTTTGATTACAGCGCAGGTCATATCAGTGATAAAGAGGCGAAGATCCTCGTCGGGCATCTTAACCAGAGCCTGGCAACCGATGAGATTCAGTTTTTTTTCGGTACCAGTTACCGCAACCTCATGGTCATCAAAAACGGCAAGGCAAAAGGCTTGGATAAACTGAAGTACATCGCTCCCCATGACATTATGGGGCAGCAAATTTCCCGGTTTCTTCCCCACGGCGAGGGCGCGGAGCTTGTGCTCCAGCTCATGAAACGTTCCCAGGATATATTGGAAAGCCACGAGATAAATACCGTGCGCATAGACTTGGGCGAAAGCCCGGCGAATATGATCTGGCTCTGGGGCTGCGGGGGCAGTCCTTCAATCCCGCCGTTTAAGGAAAAATACGGGATGAGCGGCGCAGTCATCTCCGCGGTCGATCTCATCAAAGGTATCGGGAAGATCATCGGCCTAGAAGTAATAGAGGTCGAAGGGGCAAATGCCTACTACGATACCAACTATCTGGGTAAAGCCAGCGCCGCGGTCGCGGCATTGCGAACCCATGATTTTGTTTTTGTGCACATAGAGGCGACTGATGAAGCCAGCCATAACCAGGATTTACGCATGAAGATAACCTGCCTTGAACGTATCGATCAGATGGTGATTGCCACCATCGTCGAGCAACTTAAAAGTACCGACTTTCGCATCCTGATCACCCCTGACCATCCTACCCCGGTTTCATTACGTACCCATACCGACGAGCCGGTCCCGTTTGTGGCAGCCGGCCCGGGTTTGAAGAGCGGAGAATTTAGCAGCTATTGCGAGCGTGAAGCCCAGAACAGCCCGCTCTATTTCGAACAGGGGTGGGATTTACTGAGTTTCTTTTTCCACGGATGAGCACGCGGCTACGCGGAGCGCTCATCGGCCGCCCGCGGCGAGCTTTGCCGCGCTTAAAAAGTCTGTAATTTTTTCAAAAAAATACTATACTTTATTAGATATATCGCTTATACTTATTTTCTTTAAGTTGGTGAAAAACCCCTGAATCCAGTACGATAATCCCATGCCGGAGGAGCAGCTCACGAACAAATTAATCGTTCAAAAGTACGGCGGTTCTTCCGTAGCCAATCCCCAGCGCATCGAGAACGCCGCCCGGCGCATCATCTCATATTCCCGCAAAGGCAACAGTGTAGTTGTGGTCATCTCGGCGATGGGCGATACCACCGATGAGCTGGTTGCCCTGGCCAAGGAAATCAACCCCGATCCCTCGGAACGCGAAATGGATATGCTCATGTCTACCGGCGAAC
Source organism: uncultured Planctomycetia bacterium (assembly GCA_964400075.1). Classification (GTDB taxonomy): domain Bacteria; phylum Omnitrophota; class Gorgyraeia; order Duberdicusellales; family 4484-171; genus JAFGHG01. Next base: position 3,013 of record CAYNSZ010000028.1, on the reverse strand, counting down.
AGATATCGAGCGCCCTGCTTGCCATGGCTATCCATAAGCGCAGGGTGAAAGCCATATCGTTTACCGGTCCGCAGGTAGGCATCATTACCGATACCGACCACACCCAGGCAAAAATATTAAAAATCGAGACTGAACGGATCAGAAAAGAACTAACCGGCGGCAAAATCGTCATCGTAGCGGGATTCCAGGGGTTGAGCACCGCCCTTGAAATCACCACCTTGGGGCGAGGCGGTTCGGATTTAAGCGCGGTAGCGCTGGCGGTCGCCCTGGAAGCGGATATCTGTGAAATCTATACGGACGTCGACGGTATCTATACCGCTGACCCGCGGCTTGAGCCAACTGCGCGGAAATTACAGTTCATAACTTTTGACGAGATGCTTGAGCTTGCAGCCCGCGGCGCCCAGGTCATGCATAGCCGGGCGGTTGAAGTGGCGAAAAAATTTAATATCCCCCTGCACGTGCGCAGCAGTTTTTCCAAAAAGGAGGGAACCATCATTATGTCTAAGCCGCCCGTTATCGAGGAGCCGGTGGTACGCGGAGTCGCCCTTGCCATGGATGAGGCTAAAGTTACCGTCTGCAACGTGCCGGACAAGCCGGGCATCGCCGCCCGCATATTCACGGAAATGGCTTCATCCGATATCAATATCGACATGATCGTCCAAAACGTAAGCCACGAAAAGATCACGGATATTTCCTTTACCGTGCCTAAGAAAGACCTGGCTAAGACCCTCAAGATATCAAAAAAAATATCGAAAAAAATAGGGGCGGCCGAGGTCATTTCCGATGACACGGTGGCTAAAGTCTCGATTGTGGGCGTGGGGATGCGGTCGCATTCCGGGGTCGCCGCCCGCTGCTTCCGGGTCCTTGCCCGTAATAAGATCAATATCGACATGATCTCCACCTCTGAGATCAGCATCGCCTGCGTGGTAAAAAAAGAATCCGGCAAAAAAGCGCTGTCCGTGCTCCATAGAGAGTTCGGTTTGGATTTGGTCAAAGCTTGAAAACACGAATTTTCACTCCCCGCCCCTTAAAATCTTTATTTAGCAGGGTCCCGCCAAAGGCGGGAAATGGAAATACGAATTACCACGCTCCGCTCTTTGTATATTATCTGGCGGAGTCCCGCTGTGCGGGAAATGAAGAAATGAATGAGCACGTCCCGCTCCTGAGAGGAATTAAAGAGGAATGACGATGAAACAGATATACTTGTACGATACGACCTTGCGGGACGGTTCTCAGACCGAAGGGATATCGTATTCCCTGCAGGATAAGGTCAATATCGCCAGGCGTCTTGATGAGTTCGGCATCGATTTCATCGAAGGCGGCTGGCCGTTTTCCAATCCCAAGGACAAGGAACTATTCGCTTATTTTAAGAAACACCCCCTGAAAAAAGCCAAGCTCACTCCCTTTGGCTCGACCGCGCACCCTTCTAATCCAGCGGCCCAGGATAAGAATCTGGCTGGCTTGCTTGCTGCTGATACCGAGTATGTCACCATCTTCGGAAAGACCTGGGATTTGCACGTGCGGGATATTCTGAAGATCAAACCCGAAGAAAATTTAAAAATCATATTTGAGAGCGTGAAGTTTTTGGCCAAGAAGGGTAAGCGCGTGTTCTATGACGCCGAACATCTCTTCGACGGTTATAAAGCCAATCCTGATTACAGCCTTGCCTGCCTGCGGGCGGCCCTCGAGGCAGGAGCGTATCTGCTGGTCTTCTGCGATACCAATGGCGGAAGCGTTGCCGCGGACATCGCCTCTATCGCGGCCCAGATCTGCCGGGCGCTGGGTATCAGTGAATTCGGGATACACTGCCATAACGATTTAGGCCTGGCGGTCGCCAACTCTATTGTGTGCGTGGGCAGCGGCTGCGTCCATATCCAGGGCACGATAAACGGCTACGGTGAACGCTGCGGTAACGCTGACCTGGTGACGATCATGCCGATGCTTCAGCTTAAAATGGGGTATACATTGTCCGCCGCTACGCATTTGGCCGGATTAACCCACCTTTCCCACTATGTAAGCGAAGTCAGCAATATGGCGCACCGGGATAACCATCCGTTTGTGGGCAAAAGCGCATTCGCCCACAAGGGAGGCATCCATATCGACGCGGTTACCAAGAACCGGCTCGCCTACGAGCACATTGACCCGGCCCTGGTCGGCAATACCACCCGTTTCGTAGTTTCAGAACTTGCGGGGAAAACTACCCTCGTAGTCAAAGCCAAAGAGCTTGCCTTTGACCTGGATAAGAAATCAGACAAAGCCGTAAAACTGCATAAGCTCATCCAGACCCTGGAAAGAGAAGGCTATCAGTTCGAGGCCGCGGAAGGCTCTTTTAAACTGCTCTTGCAGAAAGAGTTTAAGAAATACAAGAAATTCTTCGAGCTTCTGAGCTTCCGGGTCATTATAGAAAAGCGCGAAGATAACCGCCTGATTTCCGAGGCGGCCATCAAGCTTAAAATCAATAATAAACTTGAGCACACCGCCTCTGAAGGCGACGGCCCGGTCAATGCCTTGGATAATGCCCTGCGCAAAGCGCTTACTAAATTTTATCCCACGCTTGCCCAGATGCACCTGACTGACTTCAAAGTCCGGGTGCTTGATGAGAAAGACGGCACTGCCGCCAAGGTGCGCGTACTCATCCAGTCGCAGGATGAGGATGAGGATTGGTCCACCATCGGAGTATCGGAAAATATCATCGAAGCTTCCTGGCAGGCCCTCGTTGATAGCGTCGAATACAAGCTCCTGAAAGATACCAAGGAAAAGCCCTGATAAGCCCCGGTTTGGCTCGTCGTAACCTCGATTTCCCACATCCTATATTATTTATTTGTGTTTTAGGAGTTGAGTGATATAATTTACTAACGATTGCGGCTGAAAGACTGTCTCATTATATATCTGCCTCGCTGTATATGCCGAAAGTCCTCGGAGAGAACTTTCGGCTATCGGCGGGTATCTTAACTCTCAGCCGGAGGCGGAGAGTTAACCCGCTCAAGACAAAACTATAGAAGCGGGATTTCGA
>CAYNSZ010000027.1:0-10971 GCA_964400075.1 uncultured Planctomycetia bacterium | reverse complement strand
ATTTTCACGCAGAACCAGCGAAGCCTATTGGCCCGCCGGATAGCCGAAAATTCTCAGCGAGAATTTTCGCATATATAGCGGAGGCGGGGGTATTATAGAGAAACTCCGGGCTTTACCTGTGGGGTAGCCCGGAGAGATTCATTTAGCCCGGCCTAAATCCCTACCCTATGCATTCAAGGATTTGGCCTGAGGTTATGGCTGCGGGAAATGTTTTTTCTTACCTACCGGGAACGGAAAATCCTTATCGGCATCGCAACGCTTGTGCTGCTGGGCAGTGTGATGCGTTATTTTGGCTTTTCCGGTTTTCAGTATATACCTGCCGATAAGGCCGCTGGCGAGTCTCCCCAACCGGTTAACCAGCCTTTGATTAATATTAATACCGCCTCCAGCGAGGAGTTACAGGCCCTTCCGGGAATTGGCACGACAATCGCTTCGCGTATCATTGAGTACCGTAACCTGCACGGCCCGTTTCAAAATCCCGATGAGCTCTTGAGCATAAAAGGAATCGGCGAACAAAAGCTCAGGACCATGAAAGCTTATATATTATTTTAATATGAATCGGCTGGAAGTAGCCGGTATAAGAAATTTTCTGCTTTTTGCCGCCTTCAGCAGCGGCATGGTGCTGGGAGCGGCTCTCCATTGTTTTCTCCCCCCTGCGTTCCTTGCGTTATGTTCCTTGGGTAGCGCCTGCTTCTGGTATTGGCGCCGCCGTTTCTTCTTCGGGGATATCTGTCTGGTTGCTCTGTTTTGTGCGCTCGGCGCCTGCTGGCAAAATTCTTTGCCGGTCAAGCCCTTAGACAGGTTTCGCGGCGCTCCCCGGCATCTGCACGTTCAAACGCTTTCTTTGCCCCGGCCTCAGGCCAAAAGCAATGCTCTGGAGGCGCGGCTTATCGCTCTTGAAGGCCGGCCTTTTGGCCATACGATCAAGGTCATTGATTATACCAGAAGCATGGAGTATCTAAAGACTTACCGGCTGAGAGCTACGCTGAGCAGTCACCGATACAAAGATCGTATTGTTCACGTAGTCCGCGTAGGCGCTGGCACCGCCATACAGGAAGTGCCTCCGGGGCCATGGCTTCGATGGCAACAACAGGCTGCTGCATATCTTTTAGACTCTTTTCAGAAATACTTAAGCCACGATGCCTATTGTTTTTTGAGCGCCGCAGTTCTGGGAAGAAAAGAGTTGCTCTATGACTGGCAGTATTATTTTTCCCGGGCAGGAGCCTCGCATCTTTTGGCTATCAGCGGTTCGAATATCGGACTCATGGCAGCGGTCATATGCGCGGGGTTGGGATTTTTTCATATATCCTTGCGTAAACGCATATCTATCTCACTCCTCTTTCTCTATCTCTACATCGTCCTCATTGGAGCTCCGGCGTCTTCAGTCCGGGCCATAATAATGTTCACTGCTTTTTTCTGCAGTTTCTTGATGCGCAGAAGAACTCACCCTTTAAATTCCTTGGCCTTAGCGGGATTTATCATGCTACTGTTTGACCATCGCCTGTTGTTCGATATCGGTTTTCAATTGTCGTTTCTGGCGGTATTTGCGATTATCGCCGGTTTTATGGTATGGGAAATCCCTCCGTCATTTCACCCCGTGGCCAGATATACAGCATATCTGTTTCTTTGTTCAGTTTTTGTCAGCGTGTTTCTTGTGCCTTTGATTTCGGTATATTTCGGCACTGTGCAGATCCTGGGTGCGGCTTATAACCTTGTATTTATCCCCCTGTTTACGGCTATTATAATGCTGGCCTTGCTCCTTGGTATATTTTCATTCATTCCTTTGGTGGCTTACTCTATAGGAGCGGTTATCTCGTTGCTCGTGCATATTTTTTTAGCTTTCGTGTGGGATTGTGCCATGTTTCGGTTCTCGGCATTGTCTTATACGTTTTCCTGGAAGCAGGCCGCGTTCTATTATGTGATTCTTGGGAGTATATTAGCCGTCATGTATTGGCGTAAGCGGGTAAGGCCAGCCTGAGTCAGCGGGAGTATCGGGTGATTAATGGTTTGACAAGATAATCCCCTTTTGATATAGTTGTCTCTACGCGCATCCATCCCTGAATAAATATTTTTACGCAGCGCGTATGCGGAGGGTTGATTTCGGTGAAAAAAGTCATACTTACCCTGATTGCCTTGGTTTTTACTATTAATTCTTATGCTTTTTGGATTTGGTCGCCCAAGACCCAGAAATGGAAAAATCCGAAATATTCAGCCCTGGCGACGCCGTACCTTCAGTTTAAGGAAGCCGAGAAGCTCTATCAATCCGGTGAATATAAACGGGCTTACAAAGAATTTCGCAAGGTTTTGGTGCATTATCCCGATGCGCAGGAGGCAGCTGAGGCCCAGTTCTATGTCGCCCAATGCCTGGAAAAAATGGAAAAGCCTTACGAAGCTTACCAAGCCTTCCAGCAGCTGATTGATTCTTATCCCAACAGCCAGCGCATCAATGAAGCGGTAGAGCGGGTATACGGTATCGGGGAGTACTTTTTAAGCCGTGAACATAAAAAACTCCTGGGTATGTCAGTATATGATTTTGTCGACCACCCGGCGATTGAAATTTTTCAGCGGCTGGTCGATAAAGCACCTTATTCTGAGTACGCTCCGCGCGCCCAGTACAAGCTGGGGATGATACTCATGGAGCTTAGCCGTTATGATGAAGCGCGCGACGCTTTTCAGAAGACTATCGATAACTATGCCCAGAGCGAGTGGGCTGCTCCTGCCAAATATCAGCTCGCTTTGGCTACGGCCAAAGCTTTTCCCGGCGCGGATTATGATTCCACGTATTTAAAAGAAGCGACTAAACGTCTGGATGAATTTATCCAAGAGCATCCCGAAGCCCAAATTTCCGATGAAGCCGAAGCCCAGCTTGGCACACTGAGAAACCGCGAAGCAAAAAAGCTTTTTGAGACGGCAGAATTTTATGAACGGCAGAATAAAAACCAGAGCGCGCTTATTTATTATCGTAAAGTCATTAATACTTACTCCGGAAGTGACTATTACGATCTTGCCTTACAGCGGGCAGAAGAGCTCAATACCCTCGTGAAACAAAACCTGACCAGAAAGGAATTCCAGAAACAGCAGAAGCAAGAGGCAGCCGAGGAGAAAAGGACAGAAAAGGCAAGAGATAAGGAGAGCAAGCTACAGCAAAAGCAGGACTTAAAAGAAGCAAAAATGCAGGAGTCCTTAGAGAGGATAGAGGAAGCCAAGGCAAAAAAACAAGCGGTCCGGCAAGAAAGCTTAAGCCAAAAAGAGCAGGCCAGGCAAGAACAGCTTAACCGCAAGGAGCAAGCCCGGCAAGCTAAGCTGGAAAAGATAGAGGCAGTAAAGGAAAAGAAAGAGCAGGCTCGGCAAGAGAAGTTAAGGCAAAAAGAACAAGCCAGGCAGGCTAAGTTAGAGAAAATTGAGGCAGCCAAAGCTAAAAAAGAAGCGGCTAAACAAGAAAAGCTGGAGAAAAAAGAACAAGCCCGGCAAGCTAAGTTAGAGAAGATAGAGAAAGCTAAGGCCAGAAAAGAAGCAGCCCGGCAAGCTAAGCTTCAAAAGATAGAAGAAGCCAAAGCCAAAAAAGAAGCGGCCAGGCAAGAAAATTTGCGTCGTCGAGGCGAGCTTAACAAGACTCAAGAAGTTGTAAACCAAGAGGAATCAGCCGGGCAGACTGCTGAGATAGAGTCAAGCGAGAACATGCCTGGCACGGAAACGATAATTCCTTCGGGAGACAGTAGTGGCCAGTCAACAGTCCCATTTTCAGACAAACCTCAGGCGGCCTCGAACGAAATCCAGGCGCCGCCGCGCCTTGAACGGGAACTTCGGGAGGAGAAAACCCAGGGTCAAATCGACAAGATTTATGAAAACCTGGGAAAAACAGGCGAAGGCATGAATGAAGGAGCGCAACCATGAAGGGTGTCGGTGTCGCACTGTTAGCTCTGGCGGTAATCGGCTGTGGATATACGACCCGTAGTTTTACCTATGATGGCAATGCCATCCTCATTTCGCCGGTAGTCAACAAGATAGACATTACTTCAGAAACCAGAAAATACTCCAACTATACGACCTATCCGATTTTACTTGAAAACCGGCTTACCAACGAGATCGTGACTCAGTTCAATATCGACGGGGGCCTTAAGGTTGTAAACGATGACCCCGAGGCGTTGAAACTTTCATGTACCATAACCGACTACAAGAAAGAGACGATGCGTTATACTGAGAGCGATGACGTGAAAGAGCAGCGGCTCAGGCTTTTTGTTCAGGTGATCCTGGTCGGTAAAGATGCCGCAGAGCTCAAAAATAAAAATATTACCGGAGAGACCTCCTTTTTTCTCACGGGGCCTAATCAAAAGAGCGAGAGCGCTGCCCAGATGGATTTAATCGAAGATACCGCGCGCCGCATCGTCGAGGCAGTGGTCGAAGAGTGGTAACGGTATCTCTGGTAAGCGGATGCACCCAAGTTCAAAGTCCATGCCTGCTGGGCCTTCGCATACTCCCGCTTATTTCTTTTTTTGTATCCCGCGGCACTAAGCGCCCATGAATATACGGGAGCGGCTTTTTCTGGTTTCAGGAAGAGATTTTGTGCTTCGCCAGCGCGCTCTCGAAGGCATTAAAAAACGGGCGTTGGAGAAAGCTTCCCGAGCTTTGGATACGCGGGTCTTCTATGGCGACGAAATCGACATCGGCCGCTTGCCCGCGGATCTGTGCACCGGATCTTTCGGTAGAACCAGCCTCATTATTTTCAAAAATTTTACTGCGCTTACGTCTCCCGCAAGAGATTTTTTGTTCGCCAACATAAAAAAAATTATCTCTGCTGCGTTTCTGGTTTTTGAAACCGAAGAAGATTTGTACTGGCTCAAGCGGGACAAAAAAATAATGGCTGACAAGCTGTTCGCTTTGCTTTTAACCAGCGCCGCTCTTATTAATGCCGGCTCTGCCCGATATAAGAATCCGGTCTCAGATTTTCTGAATAGCCTTAGGGCCAATGACCTCGCTTGGGCACTTGCCGCCGTGGAGGGCCTGTTTCTCCAGGGAGAGAATGAAAAAATCCTCGGACCGCAGTTAATCGGGATGTTGACCAAGCAGTACGCAGTTTTCCCCGAGCATGCGCGCACGCAGAAGCGTCTTCGTTCTATCTGGGAAGCTGACCGGGCTATCAAAGAAAAAGGTAGGGATGCCCGCGTGGTTATCGAGGCACTGTTGGTGCGGTTGATGAGCTAAAGCTAGTGGCCGGTGGAATTCGTAGCCGGAGAGCTTGCGTTGCTCGCCTAAGGGCGGCATCAGGTCTACCGTAAAGCGTCCGCGTCTGGCTAACTCTTTGAGGCGGAAACTTTTTTAAGCAGATTGGCGAGGCGGCTTTTTTTGCGTGCCGCCTTTTTCTTGTGGATAATTTTTTTTGCTGCGGTTTTGTCAATAACCGAATATGCTTCTCTGAGCGCTTTTTCCCGGGATGCGGCATCGGCGCTTGCCAGTGACCGTTTGAATTTCTTCACGGCTGATTTAAGCGCGTCTTTTACGGTAAGATTCAGGAGTCTTCTTTTATGGTTTTGTCGTAAATATTTTTTTGCTGCTCTTCTTTGCGGCATAAACTTCCTCCTTGTTTTGAAAAGGATTTTATAGGAAGAGCTTAGCCGTGTCAAGTCATTTTTAAGGATTGAGGTTTTTCGCCATGCTGAAAAAAGTCACCAGAAACACGTCGATTATCAGTATCGGTACCGCTGTTTCGATGGCGCTCGGTTTTGTCCGCGACGTCATGGTTGCCCGTTTTTTCGGAACGTCGGCGCTGCTTGAGGCGTTCATCGTTTCTTTTAGAATCCCCAACCTTTTCAGGAGCATCTGTGGAGAAGGTTTTGCCGATTCAGTGGCCACCCCGGTCCTAAGCGAATATCAGGACAAAAAAGAAGAGCTCTTTACCATCGGCAATTCAGTCCTTTCTTTTTCAGCGTTTTTCCTACTCGGGGTAACGCTTCTGGGGATGGTGTTCGCGAAGCTCTTCGTGGCAATCCTGGCGCCTGGATTTATCGCTGACCCGTACAAGTTTTCTCTGGCTGTTTCTTTTACCCGCATCACCTTTTTGTACCTTTTTTTTATCGGCATCTCAGTCAACAGTTTTACAATTTTATACTCCCTGAAGCGATTCTTCATCCCGGCTATTACCCCGGCCTTTCTCAATATTTCATTTATTGTCGGGCTTATCATTTTCCGCGGTTTTTTTGACCAATACCTTCTGGTTGTATGTGTACTGGCAGGCGGGATTTTGCAAGTGCTCATCCCGCTGTGGTCTTTGAAGCGCCAGGGATATGTTCCACGGCTGGTCTGGCGGGGCTTGGGCAAGGATAGGGCGTTGCAACGAATGCTGCGGTTATTCGGCCCGCGTGCCGTTTCAAGCGTGGCCTATCAACTGAGTGTTGTCGTCGATACCGTCTTTGCCTCTTTTTCCCCTATCGTGGGAGAAGGGGCGGTAGCAGCGCTTTGGTTTGCCAATCAATATATCCATCTGCCGCAGGCCCTTTTTATCCATTCCCTCTGCCGGGTGTCAATTGTGGACCTTTCACTCCTTCATAGTCAGAACAAACTCGATGATTTTAAGAGACTAGTGGTGTTTTCTTTTCAAAATGCCATATTTTTCATCATCCCTATTGCCATGGTCTATCTGTTTTTGTCGCAGCCGATCATCACCGTGATCCTGCACCGGGGTGATTTTGATACCCAATCAGTTGCCATAACTGCGTCGGCGCTCTTCTTTTACTCCTTTGGCTTATTTTTCTTTTGCGGGAGCAGGCTATTCATAAACTCATTCTACGCCTTGAAAGATACCGCTGTTCCGGCCAGAATCACCTTTTTTTCACTCGTTTTGAACGCGACCTTAAACGCCTGCCTGATGTTTCCTTTGAAGGTCGGGGGGGTGGCTCTTGCCACCAGCCTTTCGGCAATGGCCAGTTTTGTCCTTCTTCACCGGGCTTTAGTGCGGAAAATCGGAGCTATTGATTGGCAAGATACCATGTCCCAGCTGGTAAAAGTGCTTTGTTTAAGTTTCGTGGTGGCCGCAACCAGCCGTTTTCTTTGGGAGGGATTAAATCTGCAGGTGTACCTGAGAGCTTTGGTGACAGCGGTTGTATCAGTCAGCTTTTTTGTTGTGGCAGGCAATATCCTTGGGTTGAAACAAATCCGTTATGTATGGCAATGGACATCAAGAAAAAAATAGAAGGGCTGCCCGATTCGTGCGGTGTCTATATAATGAAATCGCCGGCCGGCAAAGTTTTATATGTCGGTAAAGCCACTTCATTGCGCAAGCGGGTGCGCAGCTATTTTTCAACGCAGGCCTCGGTTAAAACCGGTATGCTCAGGGGGGAGGTAGCCGATATAGAATTTATCGCCTGTGAAAGTCCTGAGCAGGCGCTGATTGTTGAAGCCGCCCTTATTAAAGAGGAGCATCCCAAATACAACATTTCCCTGCGGGATAGCAAAACCTACCCTTTTGTTGAAGTGACCCGGGAGGGGTTCCCTCGTATCTTTATCTCGCGTCCCAAGACGAAAACCAGGAGTCTGCTTTTTGGACCCTATCCTCACGCGGGGTTGCTTAAGCCGGCCCTGAATATGATACGCAAGGTCTTTCCTTATTGTTCCTGCCGCCGCCGGCCTCACAAGCCGTGCCTGTATTATCATGTGCGCCTGTGCCCGGCGCCCTGCGCGGGCAAAATCTCCGCGGCCGCGTATCGGGAAACAATAGTCAATATCTGCAAAATACTCAGAGGAGAGCGCAGGGCTCTGGTCAAAAAATTACAGCGCTCGATGCAGCGTTTCTCGGCCCAGCAGAAGTTTGAGGAGGCAGCGGCAATCCGCGACAAACTGGCGGCGCTCGAAAATTTATATCAAGGCAAACCCCGCGAACACGCTCTCTTGTCATTGAAGAAAATCCTGGGCTTGGGTAAAATTCCCTTGCGTATTGAAGCCGTTGATGTCTCCATTTTGGGCGCTGAGGACGCGGTAGGTTCGGTAGTTGTGTTCCGCGACGGTGTGCCGGATAAGCGCGGATATCGCCGTTTTCGCATAAAAACAGTACCCGGCGTCGACGATTGCGCTATGATTGCCGAAGTTGTCGGCAGGCGCTACACCCGTCTCCAGAAGGAAAAAAAATCCCTGCCCGATTTACTGGTCATTGATGGCGGCCGGGGGCAGGTCGGGAGCGCTTATGAGCGCCTGCGAGAGCTGGAGATTCGTCTTGAGTTGATAGGTATTGCCAAACAAAGAGAAGAGATCTGGTTTCCGGAGCGAAGCGTTCCGGTGCGGATCCCCTTCGATAATCCTGCGCTGCAGTTAATCCGCCATGTACGCGATGAAGCCCATCGCTTCGCCCACGGTTATCAACTTACCCGCCGGCGCCTGAGGCTGCGGCAGAACATAAGGAGCCGATGATGACAGAGTTCGAAAAAAAAGTATTGAAAGCGGTCGTTGCGATTCCTCTCGGTGAGCTCAGAAGTTATAAATGGGTGGCTGAGAAGATAGGCAGGCCCCGGGCCTGGCGGGCTGTCGCTAATGCCTTGCGCAAGAATTCCTACCCCATTTTCATTCCCTGCCACCGGGTGGTTAAATCCAATAAGGATATCGGCGGCTACGCTCTCGGGAAAACCCTGAAACAGCACTTAATAAAATTGGAGAAAAAAATTAAAGATATGATAGAATAGATAAGGATTCGTTGGTTACCGGCTTTAAAGCGGAGAAATAAGCAGTTTAGCCAATTCCACCGCCTGGGGCATGGAATTATATACCACCTCGCCGAGGGCTCGGTGGTATCAATTCCCACGGCTTCGCCGCGGGAATTGAGGAGGCCGAATGAAACCAGCATTTTTCCAAGCCAAAGGCGCAGGAAAAATGCTAGGTTGAATTTGACCCCCACACCAATTGGCCGGCTAATTTAGTAACTTACAATTGGTGTGGGGGTTTAATTCGCAGACGGCATTGACATTTACGATGTCAATGCCTACAACTTACGTTCGCTCACTATGTTCGTTTCGTAAGTTGTCTGCTCATTAAAGGAGGTAGCTATGGGGTACAATTATAACGAAATACTGGATTTGATGATCGAGAAAAATGCCACCGATGTTTTTCTTCGGGCCGGAGGGAAACTGCGGGGTAGGATAAATACTCAGGTTGAGATAATCGCCGATAAGCCCTTGGAGCTTGCCAATTTGGAGCAGATTGTTGATACTATCACCGATGAGGCGGGAAAAGCAAAACTCCGGGAACGCAAAGCCTGCGAGTTCACGCATTGGCATCATGAGTATCCCCAGAAGGATTGCTGGCGTTTCCGTGTCGGCATCTTCTACCAGAGAAATACTCCTGCCATCGTGGTGCGAAAAATTGATTTACACATCCCTACGTTTGATAAGCTGAATCTTCCGGTTGAACTGCTGAACCGGCTTTCGCAGGAACGCCGGGGCATAGTGCTCTTGACCGGAATAACCGGTAGCGGCAAGTCCACGACTATTGCCAGCATGATGCAGTATATCAATAATAACCTGAAACGCCATATCCTTACTGTCGAAGAGCCGATCGAATTCACTTTTAAGGATAACCTGTCGGTCATCAACCAGCGGGAATTGGGCGTCGACGTCCCAAGCTACGAAGACGCGCTTAAACAGTTCGCCCTGCTTTCCCCCGATGTCATTTATATCGGCAACATACGCGATGCTGAAACCTGTCACGCCGCTTTGACCGCGGCTGAAACCGGAGTACTGGTGTTTTCTACTCTGCATACAGTCAACGCCACTTCAACCATCGAGCGGATCATCAATTTTTTCCCGCCCTATCAGCACACGCTTATCATGGACCAGTTGTCATTTCTCCTGAAAGGAGTGCTTTCGCAGCGGCTCCTGCCCCGTGCCGATGGAAACGGCGTGATTCCCGCATATGAGTCGATGGTATTGAGCCCGTCGGTCTCGCGGCTTCTGCGAGAAAATAAAATTTGGGATATACCCAAGTTTATTTCCCAGGGAGGCATTTACGGAATGAAGACCTTCCATCAGTGTCTCATAGAGCTGGTCGAATCAAGTAAGGTCACGACTTCCGTGGCATTGGAGTACGCCGATAAAAAAGAAGAGCTCGAATTAGAATTACGAAACCGAGGACTCTTGTCTTAGTCCGGATGAGAGAGAAAAAAGACGCTCGATCCCCGATTGCTGATGCCAGGTGCGGTAGAGTAAGGATCACAGTCCGCTGCCCCTCGTAACCTTCCTCCCGAACTATACGATACAAGATGCAAGAAGAAATCAAGAGACAGACAGAGGCATTGAGCGAAGATTTAACCGCTCTTAAGGAGTTGCTCAAGGTTGAGGCTAAGCGCGTCCAGGTCGAAGCCCTCCAGTTAAAAATGGCAAAGGCAGGTTTCTGGGATGACCAAAAGGCCGCGGCGAACGTAGTCGGGGAACTTAAAGACTGCAAACCCGACGTCGATGACTGGGACGAATTATCCCTGCGCTTTGCTGATCTACGGGAGCTTGAGGAGCTTGCCGACGCCAGCCTTGAGAAAGAGATCCAGAAGGAAATAAAATCCCTGGTTCAGGCCTGCGAAGCCCTGCGGTTACGGGTATTGTTCAGCGGTAAATTTGACGCAGCCAACGCCATTGTCGAGATTAATTCCGGAGCAGGTGGTACAGAGGCCTGTGATTGGGCGGCAATGCTTTTTCGCATGTATGCTCGCTGGGCGGAGGATAAGAAGTTTTCCTTCAAAGTGCTCGATGAGGTCCGGGGGGAAGAGGCGGGCATAAAGAGCATTACCTTTTTTATTGAGGGCCGCCGCGCGTTTGGGCTCCTGCGTTCGGAACGGGGGGTCCACCGCTTGGTGCGCATTTCTCCTTTCGACGCCAACCGCCGCCGGCATACGTCGTTTGCCTCAGTCGATGTGCTTCCCGAGATTAAAGAAGATATCGAAATCGCCGTAAAGCCCGAAGAGGTGCGCATCGATACCTTCCGTTCATCGGGTGCCGGCGG
>CAYNSZ010000026.1:1190-11165 GCA_964400075.1 uncultured Planctomycetia bacterium | reverse complement strand
GTCAACGGACCCCACCGGAGTCAGTAAAAATTCCCAATCGGAATTTTTACTGTATGCAACGGAGGTGGGGAAATCTGTCTTCTCACCCCCATGAAAGAAAAGCAGATATTATGCGCCGAGGACATTAAGCGGACCCTTCAGCGCCTGGCCCACCAGGTTCTGGAAAAACACGCTCTTTCCCGGGAGCTGGTGATTATCGGGATCCAGACCCGCGGGGTACACCTGGCCAGGCGGCTTCAGGCGATCATCCAGGATATCGAACAGACTGAAATACCCCTGGGAACGCTCGGCATCACCTTCTATCGCGACGATTTAACCGCTATCGGCCCCAAGCCTCTGGTCAAAGAGACTAAAATCGACTTTGATATCAGCGACAAGCGGGTAATCCTGGTTGACGACGTGCTGTTTACCGGCCGGACCGTGCGCGCGGCCCTCGATGAAATCATGGATTTCGGCAGGCCCCAGGCTATCGAGCTCCTGGTGCTGGTTGACCGCGGCCATCGCGAATTGCCGATCCGGGCCGATTACGTAGGCAAAAACATCCCCACCTCCCGCAGTGAACAGGTAGAGGTAAAAGTGAATGAAGTTGACGGCATCGATGAAGTCTCGATCATCGAAAACGCCGCATCCTGATATCCTATGGTTTGGACAAGAAAAGATCTCCTGGGGCTGGAGGAGTTAAGCAGGCAAGAGATAGAGCACATCTTAGCTATCGCCGCCTCCTTTAAGGAGGTCTCTACCCGCGATATTAAAAAAGTCCCTGCTCTTCGCGGCAAGACCGTGGTCAACCTCTTTTATGAGCCATCCACCAGGACCAGGGTATCGTTTGAGGTAGCGGCCAAGCGTCTGTCCGCGGACGTTATCAACGTGGCCATTGAGACCTCAAGCGTGAAGAAAGGCGAGACCCTCATTGATACCGGCAAGAACATCGAAGCCCTCAAAGCAGACGTGATTGTGGTACGCCACTCATCCTCGGGGGCCCCATCAATGCTGGCGCGCTGCCTTAATGCCAGCGTGGTTAACGCTGGCGACGGCTGGCATGAGCACCCCACGCAGGCGTTGCTGGACATGTTTACCTTGCAGGAACAAAAAGGGTTTATCGAAGGCCTTCGCATCAGCATCGTCGGCGATATCGCTCACTCCCGGGTGGCCCGTTCCAATATCTGGGGTCTTACCAAGCTTGGCGCCCAGGTGACCGTGTGCGCGCCGGCGCTGTTAATACCGCCGGGCATTGAGCGCATGGGTGTGAGCGTTACCAACGATATCGATGAAGCGCTTGCTCAAGCTGATGCGGTCAATGTGTTGCGCATGCAGTTTGAACGGGACGACCAAGCCGCTTTTCCGCGCCAGCTTGAATATTTCAAGAATTTTGGCCTCACCCAAGAGCGGCTGGCCAAAGCCAAAAAGGGTTTAATCGTCATGCACCCCGGCCCCATCAACCGGGGCGTCGAGATGTCCAGCGAAGTCGCTGACGGGCCCAACTCGGTGATACTTGAACAGGTGACCAACGGCATCGCCGTGCGCATGGCGGTCCTGTTTCTGGTGGCGCAAGCACGCGATGGACACTATGAAGTTGCTGATTAAACAGGCGCGGGTTATAGACCCGGCAAATAAACTCGACGCGGTGCGGGATGTGTTCGTGGAGCAGGGGGTTATCAAGGCGGTCTCAAGCCACCTCAGCCAGGACGCTGATACGGTTATCGACGCGACCGGTAAAATCCTTATGCCCGGTTTTATCGATTTGCACGTGCATCTTCGCGAACCCGGCCGGGAAGATAAAGAGACGGTTTCAAGCGGCACTCAAGCTGCGGCAAAAGGCGGTATCACCGGCCTTTTGGCGATGCCGAATACCGAACCAGCCATTGACTGTGCCGAACAGGTAGGCTTGTTACAGGGCATTATTAAACGCGACGCTTTAGTCAGCACCTTTGTTGCCGCAACCATCAGCAAAAACCGCCAGGGCAAAGAGATAAGCGACCTGGCGAGCCTAAAAAAAGCAGGGGCAATAGCCATTACTGACGACGGCTCATCCGTTGAGGATGAGACGGTTATGGCCGAAGCTTTGAAGCGGGCCGCGCGCCAGGAACTTCTGGTAATCTGTCATTGCCAGGACAGCCTCCTTTCGAAAGACGGCCTGGTCAACCGCGGCTTTACCGCGACCAAACTCGGCCTACGGGGGATGTCCAATGAGTCAGAGTACCGGCGCATAGCTCGCGATATCGAGCTTGCCCGTAAGACCGGCGCCCGTATTCACATTGCCCACGTCAGCTGTCAGGAGTCGGTGGAGATCATTGCCGAGGCCAAAAAGAAAGGTATTGCCGTGACCGCCGAAGCCACACCGCACCATTTCTCCCTGACCGAAGAGGCGGTATGGGAGTATGATACCAACATGAAAATGAATCCGCCGCTGCGTTGCGAGCAGGACCGCCAGAGCCTCATCCGCGGCCTTTGTGACGGCACTATCGATACCATAGCCTCTGACCACGCGCCACACACCATTAACGATAAAGCCATAGAATTTGACCGCGCCGCCTTTGGCGTGATCGGCTTGGAGACTGAGCTTGCGGTGGCGATAACCGAACTGCTTAAACCCGGCCTGCTTGACTGGCCGCAGCTCATCGAGCGCATGTCCCTTACGCCGGCCCAGATCCTACGCATAAATCGCGGGACGTTAAGCTGCGGGGCTTGCGCCGACCTGGTCATCGTTTCCGCGGACAAGCAATGGACAGTTGAGAAAGACAGGTTTGTTTCTAAATCAAAAAACTCCTGCTTCCTGGGAAGAAAGCTTTCCGGAGTCGTGGAATATACCATACACCAGGGCGCTGTGGTCTACCGCAACCCGGGAGAGCTTTAACCACGGCCATGCGGTTTATCGTTACCAAAGAAACCGGCAAACTGGCGCGCTGGCTGCGCCTCCTCGGTTTTGACACCGTCTACTATCATGACAAAGACATCGGGCCTCTGGCAATTCAAACGCTGCGCGAAGGCCGCACTATTATCACCCGCAACCGGCACATACCGCATCTCGAAAAGTGCACGGTCGTGGTAGATTCGAATGATCTGCACGAGCAGCTCAAAGAGGTAAAACAAAGGTTGGGTTTGGAAATCGATTATGGTAGAATGTTTACTCGCTGCACTGCCTGTAACGAGCCGCTTTCAGCCGTAGCCAAGGAGATGGTCAAAGCCTCGGTTCCGGAATTGGTGTACCGCACTCACCAGCAGTTCATGCAGTGCCCCGGCTGCAAGAAACTATACTGGCAGGGGAGTCACTGGGGTAAAATTCAGGAAGTAGTCGCAAAACTCCTGCGTTGAAGGCCGGGCCATAAAGCCGCATACGACCATGGAATTTGTCGCTGATTTTCACGTTCACTCCAAATACTCCCGGGCCACCTCCCGGGACATGGACATACCGCATCTTGCCAAATGGGCTCAGCTCAAAGGCATTGACCTGGTGGGGACCGGGGACTTTACCCATCATCTCTGGCTGCAAGAGCTGAAGCACTATCTGCAGCCCCAGGCTGCATCAGGGCTGTACCTGCATCAGGACGTGTATTTTATCCTCTCGGCTGAAATCTCGAGTATTTATTCTCAGAATGGAAAAATGTACCGGGTGCATAACATCATCATGGCGCCTTCGTTTGCCTTGGCCGAGGAGATTAACCGGATGCTGGCAACTCACGGAAATCTTGCCTCCGACGGAAGGCCCATCCTGGGCTTAAGCTGCAAGGTGCTGGCGCAGGAGCTGTTCGGGATATCAAAGGACATCATGCTCGTTCCCGCTCATATCTGGACACCCTGGTTTTCAGTATTCGGTTCAAAATCAGGCTTTGATTCGCTGGAAGAGTGCTACGGCAAATCCACGCAGTATATCAGCGCGCTTGAGACGGGGCTCTCTTCCGATCCGGCCATGAACTGGACGGTTTCAAGTCTTGATCGGTTCTCACTGATTTCCAACTCTGACGCACACTCTCCCTCGCGTATCGGCAGAGAGGCAAATGTCTTTGACTGTAGCTTGAGCTACTGGGAAATCAAAGATGCGCTGAAGAAAAAAGACCCGAGCCGTTTTCGCTATACCATCGAGTTTTTCCCGGAGGAGGGCAAATACCACTATGACGGCCACCGCAACTGTAAGGTGCGGCTGCACCCGGATGAGACGAAAAAATACAACGGGCTCTGCCCGAGCTGTAAGAAACCTCTGACCCGCGGAGTGCTCTACCGGGTCGGCGAACTGGCTGACCGGCCCGTGGGCTTTATGCCGCAGGGGGCTATCGGCTATAAGAGCCTGGTGCCGCTGGATGAGATCATCGGCGAGGCCAAAGGCGTCGGCAAACAGAGCAAGGCCGTTGAAAAGGACTATCTCGATATAATCTCTAACCTGGGACCGGAGTTTAAAATCATGGTGCATACGCCGCTGGAAGAGCTGTTTAAGCGCCTGCCGGAGCGGATAGCCGAAGGCATCAAGCGCGTCCGGGAAAAAAAATTAAACGTCATTCCCGGCTATGACGGAGAGTACGGGATCATCAAGATATTCGGTGAGCAGCAAGAGGCTGCCAACCGGGATTCTCAGTTGACCTTTTTCTGACCATGAAGATCATCATTGTCTGCTATTCGTACGGCGGCAATACCAAACGGGCGAGCCTGTTTTTGAAAGAGGCCTTGACCGTAGGCCATCACAGCGTTGATATCCTTGATTTGCGGCCGGTGGAGGAAGCCTCCTCATTTTTCCGGCAGTGTTTCGAAGCGCTCTTCCATAAAAAACCAACATTGCATTCACCCGCCCACGATGTGGAAGATTATGATTTGGTTATTTTTGCTTCACCGGTATGGGCGTTCACCTTTGCTCCGGCTATACGCTCGTTTCTCAAAAAACTAAAGCACTTGGAAGATAAAAAAGTTATCTGCTTTGTGACCTTCGGCAGCGGCCTGGGAGCGGTCAGGACGCTCAGGGAGCTTGAGGAGGCTGTGCGCCAGAAAAAGGGAAAGATTCTATACTCAAAAAGCATATCCGGCCCGCACTCAAAGAGCAGGCCTTATTTAGAGCAGGAATTCAAGCCGCTGCTCGCGGCCATCGACGCGCAGTAGTCAAAGAAACGCCAGGCAGAAACGCAATAGAATATTGATTAAATTTCCAAATAACAAATCCCAAATCCAAAACGGTTTTTTGTTTTGGTCATTGGGATTTGAATATTGGAATTTGTTTGTGATTTGGAATTTGGAATTTGGAATTTTTCATGGCTTCCAAGACGCATCATATTGGAGTGATTTGTGCGATAATTTGCCCCTTTAGCTCAACGGACAGAGCGTTGGCCTCCGAAGCCAAAAATGGGTGTTCAATTCACCCAAGGGGCATTATGCTTATTATTTAGGTAATATTATAGTAGCGTGAAGCATGAACATCGCAGTGGTGGGCGGCCATAGCTGCTCCAGGAGAGTATACGGCATCGCCCGTGAAGTCGGCAGGCTCATCGCCCGGGAGGGCTGGGTGCTGATTACCGGAGGTGGGCCGGGGGTTATGGAGGCAGCCAGCCGCGGCGCCAAAGAGGCCGGAGGGCTGTGCGTAGGAATTTTACCCGGCTGGGACGCAAGCCAGGCAAACCGCTATGTTGACGTGCGCCTGCCCACGGGCCTTGGCTATGCCCGCAACGTGCTGGTGGTGCGCGCGGCTGACGCGCTGATTGCCATTGACGGCGAATACGGGACCCTTTCGGAAATCGCCTTCGCCTTCATCGTGGGCATCGGCACTTGGAAAATTAAAGGCTTGCGGCAGGTTACGTCTGCCCGGCAAGCTCTGCGCTACCTTAAAACGCGCCTACAAAAACCACGTCATGCTCAACAAAAGCCAGATTCTTCATTTGCTTCAAACCAGTAAGTTAATAGAAAATTACCTGGACCTAGAAACACAGCTGACACCGAACGGCTTTGATGTGAGCGCCGGAGAAATTTTCAGGTTTGAATCAGCCGGCAGCCTTGACTTCTCCAATAAGGAACGCTTCGTGCCTGACTGTAAGCCCGAGCCTGCGGCCAAGGAGCGCGAAAGCGACCGCTTTGGCTGGTGGAAACTTACCCGCGGTGCCTATAAAGTGCGTACCAACGAGTCCATACATTTACCCACTAACCTGACTGCACTTGCCTTTACCCGGACGTCGCTCTTGCGTATGGGTGCCTTTACCCAGCATGGCGTCTGGGACGCAGGCTTTAGCGGTAAGGGAGAATTTATTCTGGTGGTTGAGAATCCGCTGGGGCTCAAGCTCAAGCAAAACGCCCGCGTGGCGCAACTTGTATTTTTTCCGGTCGAGGAAACCGAGCGCTATAACGGCATTTTTAACCATGTGCGCTGAAGGCTTGCCCGAAGACCATTTTGATTATCAGTCGGTCAGCGAGGAGCCTGAGCAGCTCGACTTTGACAAGCTCATCAGCTGTCCTCATTGCCATAAGCCCATACCGCACGATGCCACGCTCTGCTACTACTGCGGCAAAGAAACCAGTTCCCCTGGCGGCGCAGGCTGGATGACCTGGGTAGTAATCGTATTGATAATCATCGTTGCCGCTCTATTAGTCCGGCGCTAGTTTCCATGGATACCATTGAGATTTCCACCAAGCGAAGATGCGAGCTCATCGATATCAGCGGACAGGTGAGCCGGCTCATCCGTAGCAAAAAAATCACCAGCGGCACCTGCGTCGTTTTTTGTCCGCACACCACTGCCGGGCTTACCATCAATGAGAATGCCGACCCTTCGGTGCGTCAAGATATCCTGAATCATTTAGAGGAGCTCGTCCCCGCGACAGGAGATTATGCGCATGCGGAGGGAAACGCCGACGCCCACATTAAAGCCTCACTGCTGGGAAGCTCGCTTACTATTTTCATCGAAGCGGGAGAGCCGGTTCTTGGGACCTGGCAGGGGATTTATTTCTGTGAATTTGACGGCCCCCGCCAAAGACATGTATATGTGCAGATTATAGAAGCTCCACAGTGCGGATTAACACGCGGATAAACGCCCTGACTCTTTTGCATTTGCGCGCGCGTTCGTAGTTACTTCTACAAACAAAACTACTATGCCTGAGCTGCCGGAAGTCGAGACCATAAGGCGCGAACTCACCGAACAGATATCCGGTAAAACCATTGCCGGAGTCTGTGTTGCTGACCAGCGTCTGATCAAAGAGCCCGATGCCGCGTCCTTTAAAAAAGGGCTGCGCGGCAGCCGCATCAGGAGCCTTGCGCGCCGCGGCAAGGCCCTCATCTTCGAGCTGGATACAGGCAAGTTCCTGGTGGTACACCTGCGCATTGCCGGCTGGCTCATCCTGGGCCGGCGCCAGAAAAAAGCCAGGCTGGCCATAGCCTTGAGTGACGGCACCTGGTTAAACTATATGGACCAGCGGGCTTTGGGAGAGGTGAGGCTGGTAGCTGACTACCTGAGCCTGCCTTTTTTTGCCACGCTGGGGCCTGAAGCTTTGTGCCTGGGCAGGGAAGAGTTTTGCCGGAGGCTTTCCGGGAGGAAAACCTGCATAAAAAACCTTCTGCTCAACCAGAAATTCATTGCCGGCATCGGTAACATCTACGCTCAGGAAGCGCTGTTTCTGGCTGGGATTCGGCCACAGCGGCAAGCCTTAAGCCTTAAAGCCCGGGAAGCAGCCTCGCTCCATGCCAAGCTGCGGGGAGTGCTCAAAGAGGCGATTCGGCACAAAGGTTCATCCGTGGATGTTTACCGCAGCACCGATAACCGCAAAGGGAGCATGCAGGCGCGCTTGCGCGTGTACGGCAAAAAAAATCAGGACTGCCCGGTCTGCCGCAAGCCGCTTTCCTGGGTTGTGCTCGGCGGCAGAGGGACCTGTTATTGTCCTCGTTGTCAGATATAAGGGCGCTGTTGCATAATGCACCAGCGCCTGATTACAATGATTATTAAAAGATTACAACGATTGAAAACATTAACAATTTTAATCACTGTAATCAAATATTAATCGTTGAAATCAGGGACTGTTGCATTTCGCAACAGTCCCATAAGACCTATGGCCATGAAAGACCATGAGCTTAGGGAACAAAAACTTTGGGAAGAGCTCTCCTGCCCGGATGAGCCCTGTGTGTTTCTGGAGTCGGTTCCGTGCGCGCGTACCCAGGCGACTTCTTTGCTTTTTAAGCGCTTTGATGAGGTCCTGGTGTTCAATCACGGGGATGACCTGGCACGGTTTTTTGCCAAAGTTGAGCGGTTGAACCGGGCAGGGTACTGGCTTGCCGGATACTTCAGCTACGAGTTCGGTTACTATCTTGAACCCGCGCTTCGCGGCCTGCGCGCCCTTTGTCTTCCCTGTCAGCAGCCCCTTGCCTGGCTGGCAGCGGTGCGGCATCCGCGCGTCATCGAGCACCGCGGACCCCTGCTTGCGCCGGCGCTCAATCAAGAGGCCTTTGGCATCAGCCAGGTGCGGGCCAATATCACCAGGCAGGAATACGGACGCAACATCCAGGCTATCAAGCGTTACCTCGAAGCCGGTTTAAGCTATCAGGTTAATTTCACCTTTAAGGTCAAATTCGCTTTTTCCGGAAATCCGTTTGCCTTGTACCTTCACCTGCGCCGCTGCCAGCCCACGCTTTATACCGCCTTCATCAACCTTCACCCGTCATATATTCTCTCGCACTCCCCGGAACTGTTCTTTGAGGCGCGCCAGAGGACAATCGTTACCAGGCCCATGAAGGGGACCGTGTCCCGGGGTCTTACCTGCGCCGAAGACTCACTCGCCAGCCGCAGGCTTAAGGCCGATACCAAGACCAGGGCTGAAAATGTGATGATCGTTGATCTTTTGCGCAATGACCTGGGCCGGATTTCTAAACAGGTGCGGGTGCCGTTTTTATTCCAGACTGAGCAGCATCCCAGCCTTCACCAGTTGACCTCGACCATCGCTGCCCGGCTCAAAAGTAATACCGGCCTCAAAGATTTGCTGACCGCCCTTTTTCCCAGTGGCTCGGTTACCGGCGCTCCCAAGATAGAAACCATGCGCATCATAAGAGAACTCGAAAAAGAGCCGCGCGGCATCTATACCGGAGCCATCGGTTATATAACTCCTCGCCAACAGGCCTGTTTTAACGTGGCTATCCGCACGCTCCGCTTGGAAGCCGGCGCCGGAGAGCTCGGCGTGGGTGGCGGCATTGTCTATGATTCGAGGGATGAAGACGAATTCAAGGAAGCGCTCCTGAAAGCAAAGTTTTTCATCTCGGGCTTCCCGGAATTTTCTCTCATTGAAACCATGCGCTGGAGCAGCGCCGAGGGTTTCGCATATTTAGATTTGCATTGTGCGCGTCTAAAGAGTTCCTGTAAATATTTCTCGATACCTCTGCGCGCAGCCTTCATCAAGAAAAAACTTCTGGCTGCCGTATCCGACCAGGAAGGGCCCCTGAAAGTAAGGCTGCTGCTTTCGCGCGACGGCAGCCCTACCATAGAGACACAGCCGCTTGAGCCCTTGCCCTTGAGGGCAGAAGTCACGCTGAGCCCCCAACCCATCGAGCCTGCCAACTGTTTTCTGTATCATAAGACCACGGAAAGAAAACTCTATGAAGAAGAGCTTGCCTGCGCCCGGGCCGCTGGTTTTTTTGAAGTCATTTTTTTAAACACGCGCGGTGAAGTGACTGAGGGTTCTTTTACCACTATTTTTGTACAAAAAGAAGGCAGGCTCTACACTCCCGCGCTTCGTTCCGGTCTTCTTGCCGGAGTGCTGCGCCGCCACCTTCTTGACAGCGGCAGGGCTCAGGAAAAATCCATGAGTCTCAAGGAGATCCTTACGGCAGAAGCGCTGTTTGTAGGTAATTCCCTACGGGGGTTAATCCCAGCAGAGCTGATTCTACCGCAGCAATCTTGTTTAAAAGCAATTGAGAAAACTGTCGCGGCTGGTAGAATATGAAGCGGTGTAGTACTACAGCCGCGGTATCTTATAAATTATTGGCGGAGTGGAAACTCTACCCGCAGTATTACTTACGCCATTTCGGTAACG
>CAYNSZ010000026.1:0-1087 GCA_964400075.1 uncultured Planctomycetia bacterium | reverse complement strand
GGGAGGGCATCGTACCCGTAGCCTGCCCGCCGAAGGGCGGGCGAGACGTTGCCGTAATTGCGAAGTAATACATGACAGGTAGGTGCGTAGGCGGGTAAAGCTATGAAACAGCTGTCGCTGAAAGTGAAAGCGATAAAAAAAATAAAGCCAAACATATTTCTGCTTTCGTTCACCTCAAGCCATCTTGCCCGCGCTAGCCAGCCAGGTAATTTCTTGCATTGTAAGGTTAGCGGGGTGATACTGCGCCGGCCTTTCAGTATTCACCGCCTTGACCACAGTACTGTTTCTATTCTTTTCAAAGTCAAGGGAAGAGGCACCCGGGCTCTGAGTCAATGCCGGCCCGGCCAGGCGCTTGATATAATCGGGCCGCTGGGTAAGGGGTTTGATATTGGCCCACAGTCCCTGCCCGTCCCGACTGCCATCAGGCAGGGAGTCAACAGTCCACAGACCACAGACGACAGACGACAGAAGTCAGACGACAGAAGTCAGACGTCAGAAGACGGCGGGGAGAACAAAAGAGCCGTTCAGAATATTTTAGTTGCGGGAGGCATGGGGGTCGCGCCGCTGGTATTTCTAGCACAAAAATTAAAAATGCTTAGCGCAGAGCGCATGGCGCAAAACCTACTCTTGTTAGGCGCGAAGAATAAAAAAGAAATTGTATGCGAAGAAGATTTTAAAAAACTTGGTTTCAAAATTCGTATCGCGACTGAGGACGGCTCCCGCGGATACAAGGGCATGGTCACCGACCTCCTGAGACAGCACGTATCTAATACCGTCACCCGAGCACCGCATACCGATAACCGCACACCGGTCAACATTTACGCTTGCGGGCCGGCAGCGATGTTCAGAGGAATACACACCGTGATAAAAAATAAGCCCGGCATCAACTGCCAGGTTTCTTTTGAACAGTTCATGGGCTGCGGCCTGGGGATTTGCTGTGCCTGCGTCATCGAAACCAAGCAGGGCTATCAAAAGGTATGTAAAGACGGCCCGGTATTCAACATCAGAGACATTTGGTAAGCAGAGAGAGTTCAGAAAAAGAGCACAGAGAACAGAGTACGGAGAACAGAAAGAGAGGGGAGAGAAA
>CAYNSZ010000025.1:0-11241 GCA_964400075.1 uncultured Planctomycetia bacterium | reverse complement strand
CCGGGGATTTACGCTGGTCGATTAAAACGGCTTGATACCTGCGACGGGATATAAAATTTCAGACAGCGTTTATTTTCTGCCAAAAACAGGAATTCCACTTTGATGAATGTATCCAGCAGGCTTTTGGCTTTGCCTCCCCATTCAACCAGAGTAATGGCCTTGCCAGGATAGAGGTATTCTTCAAGCTCTGAATTACCTATTTCGGCGGCTCTCAGGCGAAATAAATCAAGATGGTACACGGTCATGGCCTTAAGCCGGTATTCCCGCGCCAGCGTAAACGAAGGGCTTAAAACCCTCCTGCGGTATCCAAAACCCTCAAGGACTCCCCTTACAAAGGTCGTCTTGCCGCCGCCGAGCGCACCCTCAAGCAGCACCACGTCTCCAATTCTTAAGCTTCCCGCGAAAAGCTTGCCCCAGCGAATAGTCTCCTGGGGTGAGTTGGTTTTTATGGTGAACATGGTTCTGCAAAAGCGGTGACTAAAAATGCGAGTAGCCGCGTACTTTTACCGGCCTGATAGTAGTGCCTTTTTGCATCTGAAATCCTTGTGCCGGAGAAGTGATCGTACCGATAGAGTGGAATTTTTTCATAAGCTGGGGGAGATTTTTCTCGCCTCTATCTACAGTAAACAAAAGTTCATAGTCCTCGCCGCGATAAAGATCCTTCTTACCATGAATAAGGGGTAGCCGCTCCTGATACAGAAGCGCTCCCTTACGGCTTGCCCGCAGGAGCCGATATAAATCAAGAATCAGTCCGTCTCAAACATCAATCATGGCGTTTATTTTAAAATGCCTGACCAGGTATTGAGACTCGGCGAGCCGGGGCTTAAACGGCGCATTAAATTTCCTGGCGCCTAAAGGGCCAGTGAGAAGAATGGAGTCGCCGATTTTCGCGCCGCTGCGTAATACCGGCTTTTCAACGCTGCCTACACCCCAGACATCCAGGAACAACTGTTCTGCCCGTGCCGTATCGCCGCCCACCAGAGAAAATCCATACTGCCTGCTTAAGGAAAGCGCGCCCGCCACTATCGCCTGCGCCTGTTTCCTTGTAAAAGTCGGCGGCAAACCCGCTGATATGCCGATATACAGCGGCAAGCCTGCGCAGGCGGCAAAATCAGACAAAACCCTGGCCACCGCGCGCCTGCCGATGTCCCCCAGAGTCATATCTTTGCGCTGAAAATGGATGCCTTCGATGAATAAATCGCTTTTAAGAAGATAATTTGTTTTGCCGAGCCTGACCACGGCGCAGTCATCGCCAATACCGGTAATGACCCCCCTGCCATTTCTGGCTGCAGATTTAAGGTAATCGACCCAGGCTAATTCTTTGGGCAACATACGCGATAATCTTTGAACATTGAAATTAGGGTTTAGGGATTGGGGGTTAGGGGCTGGGGTGATTTACCCCTCCCCAAACCCTCTACCCCAATCCCTATTTCCTTAATCATCCTCTTAATGTTCTTCTTAAACGGCGGGTAGATTATCCCTTTGTCGCTGACTATGGCAGTGATGAATTGGGCCGGGGTGATGTCAAAGGCTTCATTGAATGCCCGGACTCCCCGAGGCGCCAGGCGCACTTTTTTTAAAACCGTGAGCACCTCGTCTTCCGGCCGCTTCTCTATCGGTATGGCTTTGCCGGAAGCTATAGACAGATCAAATGTGCTTTCCGGCGCCACAACATAAAAAGGAATATGATGCTGACGAGCGAGCACTGCCAACCCATAGGTGCCGATTTTATTAGCCACGTCTCCGTTAGCGGCAATACGGTCAGCGCCCACCAATACCTTATCAATCTTGCCCTGACGCATCAGTGAGGCAGCGGCGTTGTCGCAGATAAGCGTCGCGGGTATTTTCTTTTTGGAAAGCTCCCAGGCAGTAAGCCGGGCTCCTTGCAACAAGGGCCTGGTCTCGTCCGCATATACGGAAATCTTTTTACCCAAGGCGTGCGCTTTATAAATAACCGCCAGGGCTGTCCCCTGGCCTGAAGTCGCCAGGAAGCCGGTATTACAGTGGGTCAGGATGCCCTCGCCTGCGTTAATGAGCCGCACACCCTGCTTGGCCATCATCTGGCAGAGAGCAATGTCTTCGGCGTGTATCAGGTTGGCCTCCCTGACAATTGCTTTTTTTACCACGCTGAGTGGATACTGTCGAAAGCGTGCCGCGGCCGCTTGAATACGCGAAAGTGCCCAGGAAAGGTTAACCGCGGTCGGCCGTGTTGCGCCCAGAAATTTAAGCGCTTTCTTAAGCTTTGTATAAAAAGCGTCTTTTGACTGAGGAAGAGCTTTCAGATGTACACAGATACAATACCCCGCAAAAACCCCGATTAAAGGGGCTCCGCGCACGCGCAGCTCTCGTATTGCCCGCGCTCCATCTGATAATGACCGGCACTCGCGCCACAGCTCCCGGTACGGCAGGTGCCGTTGATCCAAATAAAACAGGCGGTTCTCGCGAAAACGTATGGCTGTCATACTCATCATTTCAGGTTCAGCGCAAATACCCGCTGGGCATTGGCTTGAACATGGCCGGCAAGCTCGGTTTGCTCGATGCCCTTGAGCGCGGCTGCCTGCTGATACACTTTTACTATATCCAGGGGGGTGGAAGCGGCATCTTTTATTTTCATATAGGGAGAGTCGGTTTCAAGCAAAAGGCTCGAAAGCGGGCAATGCTTCAATGCATCAAGGATGTCCTTATTGGAACGCAAAATATTCAGGGAAAAGGAAACAAAGCCTTTTTTACGGATGATGCGATCAAGTATATGAACCGGGTACGAGAAGCAGTGGAATACCAGTCTATCATAGCTGGGATAGAAATGGTCAAGAATATCAAGGACCTGGGGCTGGTCAAGACGGTTGTGGATGACGACGGGTAAATTTTTTCTTTTGGCAAGGCGCACCCAGGCGTTCAAAACCTCTCTCTGCGTATCCAGCGGCGCCTGGGCTTTAGCATCGAGCCCGATTTCACCTATGGCCACGATGCGCGGATTCTCATCAATCAGGCCTTCATAGATGCCGACAAGCTCCTCAGAGAAGTTTTCCGCGCAAAAAGGATGAAATCCCAGAGAAGTATAGATAAAATCATAGTGAGAAGACAAAGCATGGGATGCAAGGGAACTCTGAACGTCAATGCTTGAGTCGACAAAACAGCAATCGCTCTTCGCTTGCGCCTGCGCGAAAACCTGCTCACGGATTATTTTTGAAAGGGAATTGCAATGACAGTGAACATCAATCAACATGTCTGGAAGGCTGGAGCCCCACGGGTACGCCTGCTTCGCAGGCAGCCCGTGGTCCCTAAAATTATTACGCCCCCGGTGGGGCGACGTCCCGCTCATCCATTTACCCACGGGCGTAGCCCGTGGTCCTCTGGTGGCGGGATAGACAACGTATCTTTAAGCCCTGGCGTCGGTATCAATGCGGGGGAGAAGCGGCGGTTCTTTCCTGACCGCGTAGACGCCTGCCGCACTCCAGCCGGCCTGCGAAAGCGCAAAACTTCCCCCCTTGATACCCAGCTGCCGTTGTATCGCAGCGGCAGTATACGGCATTACCGGATATAGGTAAACCGATACCAGGCGTATGCCTTCAAGCAGGGCATAGAGAAAGTCCTTTAAAGCGTCGAGCTTTTTTTCTTTCCACAGCGTCCAGGGCTTTACCACCTCGATAAATTTATTCATGGTGCTGATGAATTGAAAGATAAGGGCACAGGCCAGTGAGAATTCTCCATTATCCATGAGCGGACAGAACTGGCTGGCCAGCTCATCGAGCGGCTGTCTGAATACTTCGGGAAGCAAGGCTGTTTTGGGATTTACCCTGCCCTCAAAATACTTTTCGGCCATGTTGAGGCTACGATACAAGAGATTTCCCAAATCATTAGCTAAATCGGCGTTGACGCGGTTGATAACCGCATCCCAGGAAAAACTGCCATCAAGGCCGGCCGGGATTTCTCTCAAGAGAAAATAGCGCACTGCGTCCACTGCTGATTCGCCATTGCCGCCAAGCAAAGACGTAAGCGTGCTGATGAGTTCAAAGGGATTGACGATATTACCCAGGGATTTAGACATCTTCTCCTGCCCCGCCATCCACCAGCCGTGGGCAAAGATTGCCTTGGGCGGTTCAATACCTGCAGCTTTCAGCATAATCGGCCAGAAGATTGCGTGATGCCGCAGGATGTCTTTGCCGATATAATGGATATCTGCCGGCCACCACTTCGCAAACCGCTCGCTATCCTGAAACCACCCCGCCCCGCTTATATAGTTTATCAGAGCGTCAAACCAGACATAGACCACGTAGTTGTCATCAAGCGGAAAATCGATCCCCCAGGGCACGCGCGCCTTGGGACGGGATATGCACAAATCAGCGAGAAGGTTATTCTCCAAAAATCCCATTACTTCGTTATAGCGTATCTTGGGCTTGATAAAATCCGGATGGGTTTTGAGGTACTCCGTAAACCACGCCGCGTAATTGGATAAGCGAAAGAAGTAGTTCTCTTCCTGAACGCGCTCAAGCGGGCGCTTGCAATCCGGGCACTGCGCCGCTTCTTGGGCCTGGGACTGGCTGAAAAACGTCTCGCAGGGCACGCAATAATACGCCCGATAGGTATCTTTATAGATATCCCCTTTTTCATGTAAGAGCGTAATAAAACGTTTGACCGTCTCGATGTGAAAATCTTGGGTGGTACGTATGAAGCAATCATAGGAAACGTTCAAGGCCTGCCATAAAAGCTTAAAATTCTGCGAGACCCGGTCCACGAACGCCTGCACTGCTTCGCCGGCGGCGTCCGCGGCTTGTTTTACCTTGCCGCCATGCTCATCGGTGCCGGTCAAATAAAACACTTCCTCCGCTTTGGCCCGGCGGTAGCGGGCCGCGCAATCGGCGATGATGCTGGTATAGGCATGGCCGATATGAGGGCTGGCATTGACATAATAAATAGGCGTGGTCAGGTAAAATTTACTCATTATCTTTAAAAAGCACCTTCTCAACCCTACCGTCTTCAAACTCGATATGGACGAGGCGTTTCAGAACGTTGACTGATACCACTTTTCCCCGGCCTTCAGGGGTGGTTATGGTCTGGCCTTCCTTCGGCAGGCCCTTGGACAGTTCCCGATAATTTTTATGTTCATAGGAAAGGCAGCACATCAGCCTGCCGCAGATGCCTGAAATCTTCCCGGAACTGAGCGGCAGCTTCTGGCTCTTGGCCATCTTCATGCTTACCGGCTCAAAGTTTCTTAAAAACCGGCAGCAACAAAGGTTCTGGCCGCAGGGGCCTATCCCGCCGAAGAGACGCGTCTCGTCCCGCACGCCGATCTGGCGCATCTCGATGCGGATTTTAAACATCTTCGCTAGTTCCTTTACCAGCTCACGGAAATCAACTCTGCCTTCGGAGGTGAAATAAAAAACTATTTTCTTTTTATCGAAGGAATACTCGGCATCAACCAGCTTCATGGCGAGCTTATACTCCCTGATCTTTCGGCCGCAAAGCTTCATGGCATCCCGGGCTTCCTGCTTATTGGCCTTTATCTGCTTTGTATCCTCAGGGCTGAACTTGCGGACTATCTTCTTAAAAGCGCTTTCCCCGGTTTCTGGCTGGCCCGCTACCTCAACCTCATTGATTTCAACGACCTCCCCGTAATCAATGCCCCGGTCCGCTTCAACAATCACGTAGTCATGGGTGTTGACGTCAGCATCAACCTGATAGGTTATTAACTGTCCGGCTTCCCGTAATCGTACTAGAGCTACTTTCATGGTTTTACCCTCACCGACATAAATTCTTTACCGATAACAAGCACTATCTGCCTTATCAAGGTCAAGGCGTTTACATCCCGGCAGGCGCATGGCGGGCTTAACGTAACTTTGCCCGCAGTAAACTTAAACTTAAGTTGATATTCGCGGTCTGCGCGGCAGCCAAGAGAGCGACCGCCTCAGAAAGAAGCTCTGAAAGCTCACCCGGCCCGTAGCGGCTTAGAATTATCTCATACTCGCCTGTTCCAGGCAACTGATTATTTCGAACCCCCAGTTCGGCGCCGAGCTTCTTTCTCAACAGCATGACCAGGGACCACAGGAGCGCGGTGAATTTTTTCCGGTCGTTGAGAACGAGGTCTTTTTGCCGCAAAAGCTGAAGCAGGGTTTCATCTTCCGGAGCGGCTGCTTGAGTGCGGGGCGGAAGGAAGATCTTGCGGCAGCGGGAAATTATCGTAGGCAAAAGGCTTTCAAGCTGGGTAGAACAGACTCCGATGAACGAATGCTGCGGGGGTTCCTCAAGGGTCTTTAAAAAAGCGTTCGCAGCCGGGAGGCTGAAATGGTGCGCCGCTGCGATTACTAATATTTTCCTGGGCAGGCAATAGCTTTTCAGCGATAGAAAGTTGATGCCTTCCCGAATCGAGTCGATGGTAATGGAAAAATTATCGGGCTCAATGACCCGGACATCCGGGTGCTGCTTCAGAGCTATCTGGCGGCAATCCCAGCATTCACCACAGAAATACTCATCATGCTGACAGCTGATGAGCTTGATGATATTCTCTACCAGCGGCTGGTTATCGCCGATAAACAGATATGACGGCCCCAGGAGGCCTTGGCGCTCAAGAAGCGAAAAGTAATTGATGAGGGCTTGATGCGATTGCATACGGCTTCGCCGGCTATGGGGAGGTCAGCGCACGGTAAAAATGGTCTCTAAAACTTTTAAGGCCCGCTGGCAGACTTCACGCAACGTGCCTCGGGCATCAATCACGCTTATGCGCTCAGGATATTTCCTGGCAAGGCTGCGATAGCCTTTACGCAATTTATTATGAAAAGCCAGGGGCCGAGATTCAATGCGGTCTTTGCGCTTGATCCGGCTAAGGCCGACCTTAGGCGGGACATCGAGTAAGAGCGTTAAATCAGGCTCGACCCCCAGCGAAAACAGCTTCACTGCCTCCTGCGCTACCTTGCCTAAACCCAGGGCATAACCCTGATAAACAATGGTCGAGTCAAAAAAGCGGTCGCAGATTACCACGTCATAACGCTGAAAAGCCTTGAGCAGTTTTTCCTCGATGAGCTGCGTACGCGCTGCCAGATACAGCAGAAGTTCTGTATACGGGCTGAGCTTAGAATTAGTTTTATCCAGGAGTATGGCACGGATAGCCTCTCCCAGCTTGGTCGAACCCGGTTCGCGAAATACGGTCAAGGAGTAGCCTTTCTTTCTTAAAAACCTGCTGATGCAGGCAACAACGCTGCTCTTGCCGCAGCCTTCAAGGCCTTCGACGGTAATGAACGCTGCCCGGTGTTTTATATTTTTCTTCGCCACCTTATTATCTCCTACACAACAATAACAACTTAAATCTGTTTCTCCTTATCCTTATCAATATCTTCTTTACTAAAAATCAAGGTTGAACCGCTACCGGTATCGTTTGTTATATAACCCCACCTTTTTAATTCCTTCCTTACTTCATCTGCCTTCTTAAAGTCTTTGCTTTCTCGAGCCCTATCTCTTTCTTGGCGTTTATTATCAACTTCCTTAGATATCTGAATCGCTACGGGCATCTTAAAGTCTAAGATATCAAAGAAATTTTTCAAGGTAAGCTTAACCTTTTTAAACGCTTCTTCTTTATCGGCTGATATGAACTTTAAACCTTCGTCAACAAGCTCAAAGAGACAGGCTAAAGCCCTTGGCATGTTAAAGTCATCATCCATCGCTTCTTGAAACTTAGCGCAAATAGCATCTATGGTGTTGATATCACTTGGAGAGGAAGGGGTTTTTGATTTATTCTCTCTCAGCTTCCAAGAACTGACCTGGTCGAAAAAATCGTTAAATTTCTTTTTTTGTTTTTTGGCCTCTTCTATTCTTTCCTCCGTAAAATCAATCGGTTGAGAATAATGGGCAGACAGGAAAAATAATTTTAATAAATCTGCGTCCTTATACCGCTCAATAAAGTTTTTTATCGTAATAAAGTTACCTAATGATTTTGACATTTTCTGCTTATCTATGGTAAGCAGGCCGTGGTGAATCCAGTAATTTGCGAAAGGTTTCCCGGTATAGGCTTCTGACTGGGCACGCTCGTTCTCATGGTGCGGAAAAATCAGGTCCATGCCTCCGCCGTGGATGTCCAAAGTATCTACATTTAAATACTTCTGGCTCATAACCGAGCATTCGATATGCCAGCCAGGCCTGCCCTTGCCCCAGGGACTGTCCCAGGCAGGCTCATTAGGTTTGGCTGTTTTCCAGAGCGCGAAATCAAGAGCTTCTTCTTTGGAAAAACCTGAGACTTCGCTCAGCATCTGTTCGAAGGAATTGCCGGAAAGCTTTCCATAGCCTTCTTTCGGTTTCTGGTAAGAAAATTTCCGTGGAGAGAAATAAACACCATCTTCTTTGGTATAGGCAAATTCTTTCTTAATCAGGACCTTTATGTATTCTATCATTTCGCTGATATTTTCAGTTGCTTGAGGCTCCCAATCTGCTTTAGGAATACCGAGCCGCTCCAAATCCTCATAATAACTCTTGACATAGGTTTCGTGCACCTTATCAAAAGCTTCTAATAAAGATATGCCCTGTTCCTTGGACCAGGAGCGGGCTTTATCGATGATCTTATCGTCTATGTCGGTGATATTTCTTACAAAGGTTACCGTATAACCCCGGTACTGTAAATACCTGCGTATCACTTCAAATACATAGAGAGACCGGGCATGGCCGATATGGCAGTCATCATAGACCGTTACGCCGCAGGCATACATCTTGACTGCCGGCGGCTTAAGCGGCTTAAACTCCTCTTTTGTCTTAGTGAGCGTGTTATAAATTTTTAGCATGACTGAAGCAGAACCGTGACAAGAACCGCAATAGCGTTCCTGCCTCCAAGTATATCCAGGCCTTCTTTGGATTTGATCTTTATATTGATGTCTTCGAGAGCCAAAAGCCGGCGCAGAGACTTTAGCATTGCCGGCTTATGCTTTGCCAGCGGCGGCTTCTGGGCCACGATGGTGATATCGAGATTGACGATAGCGAATCTGCCGGCTATTTTTTCCTGTATCAGTTTTACAATATTTTTGCTGTCCATGCCTTTTGAAGCTTTGGCAGCCGGCGGAAAATAGTCGCCGATATCTCCCAGACAGGCAGCTCCGCAGAGCGCGTCAGCGACCGCGTGTAATACCACGTCGCCGTCAGAAACAGCCGCGAGGCTGAAGGAGCAGGGAATCTTCACTCCGGCCAGGATAAAGTCTTTTTTTTGCCTGCTTGAGCGGTGAACGTCAAAACCAAAACCAACCCGGCACTGATTCATGGCTTGCTCCTGCCAATCTGTTCGATCGTAGCCTTTGCCC
This sequence comes from uncultured Planctomycetia bacterium, assembly GCA_964400075.1. Classification (GTDB taxonomy): domain Bacteria; phylum Omnitrophota; class Gorgyraeia; order Duberdicusellales; family 4484-171; genus JAFGHG01. The sequence goes on along the minus strand of CAYNSZ010000025.1, from coordinate 1,969 downwards.
GGACAATATCCTCGGGGTAGGTAATTTTGAAGTTGGAGCGCTCTCCCGCGATTACCTTGGGCCGCGTCCCCAGCGCCTCGACCACTTCGGCATCGTCAAAAGCGCTGCTGCGGCTGAAAACCTCATACGCTTTTTGTATCAGGTCTTTCCTGAACCCTTGAGGCGTCTGAACCGCAACCGTACTTCTGCGGTCAAGCGTGTACTTGATGAGGCTGTCTTCGCCAAACTTTTTGAGCGTATCCACGACCGGTACCCCACAAATAACCGCCGGGTATTGCTTCAGGGCTTTAAGCATTCGGTGAATAAGGGCCCTGGACACAAAGGGGCGGGCGCCATCGTGGATCAAAACGTAGTCAACGCGCTCATCCAATCCCCCAAGGCCGTTACGTACCGAGTCTAAACGCTCCTTGCCCCCTTCGATAAATTTCACCCCCCAGGCAAGATTAAAATTTTTCCCGAGCATGCGACGCGCCAAAACAAGGTGGTTTCTCTGCAGGACCAGGACTATTTGTTTGATGGCGGCGATGCCGCGGAAAGCTGAACAGGTATGGTAAAAAAGGGGTTTGCCGGAAAGCTTAAGCAGGGGTTTGTCGGGAACTTTAAGCCTCCTGCCTTTGCCCGCGCACACAATAACCACTCCCACGTTCATGGGCGATTATGCCGTAAGCTTAGTGAATACTATCCGGCCGCTTGAGCTTTGCAGGACCGAGGAAACTTCAACCGTCACGGTCTTACCGATAAGCCGTTTTGCTCCTTCGACCACCACCATGGTCCCGTCCTCAAGGTAGCCGATAGCCTGGTTCTGCTCTTTACCTTCCTTGATAAGTTTGAGGGAAAAGCGCTGGCCGGCGATAAACGAAGGCTTGAGGGCGTTAGCCAGATCGTTAATATTCAGGACGCTGACGCCCTGTAACTGCGCGATGCGGTTGAGATTGTAGTCGGTGGTGAGCACCTTGGAGTCAAGGGTCTGGGTCAGCCGCACGATTTTTTCATCGACGCTGTGCGCTTCGTCAACCGGCTGATCAAGCACCTCGACCTCGATGTTGGGTTCTTTTTTCAGGGAGTGAAGGATTTCGATGCCGCGCTTGCCTTTCTGGCGCTTCATATGGTCGGTTGAATCTGCCAGGGCGTGCAATTCATTGAGCACAAACCGGGGAACAATGAATTTGGCTTCGATAAACTTGGTCTTGACGATATCCAGTATCCTGCCGTCGATGATGCTGGAGGTATCCATGACAATGGACTCCTCGGTCATTTCCTGCCGCTTAAATTTCACGTAGGGTATCACCAGATGAAATTCGTCTTTTCCTTTGATGCCCAGCGTCAGGCCCAGGTACACAAAGATAAAGGTGACAAAAATCTTAATGTTGTTGATGAAATCCTGCGGGACGTCTTTGCGGATGGGAAGCTGTTCCAGGGTTTTGCCCACTATCCAGGCAAGCGTAAGCCCCAGGAATATCCCGAAAGCGGCGCTGGATAAACCTTTCAATGACACCTGCCGGCCAAAAGCCTCAAGCAGAACGATTACCAGGGCCACTCCGGAACCGATACCGGCAGAAAGCAAGGCTTTATCGGCACCCAGAGAATACCCGATGGCGCCAAAAATAAGGACAAAGAGAACGCGCAAAAAAACTAAACCGATCATACTACCCCCTTTTAAGATAATGAATTTCTCCGGCCTAAAAGCCCGGAGTTTCTTTATATCGCAAGCGTTCATCCCGCCGAGCGCGAAGCGCGTAGGCGGGATTTCCCGCAGGCGATTAAATAATACGCCGCATACGCGGGCGGAAACTCGACCCGCATGTGCCACCTATTGTAACATATGAAACGCCCCACGGGCAAGCCCCGGTCTTGTTGGCCAGCTTCACCGAGGCGGATGAAACTCCACATACTCCCCGCGGCCAAACGCCGAAGGCGTTTGCGCGGGGCTCTCCTACGCTCTTCGAGCTTCCGAGAAGTCTCTCCGTAG
>CAYNSZ010000024.1:6425-11835 GCA_964400075.1 uncultured Planctomycetia bacterium | reverse complement strand
GCATTGCGGGACGCCTACGGCGGGAAAGGCTGAAAGCGGATACGCGATGATGCAGGCTGCCCGCATTAATGCCTATAAACGGATTCTTCCCAAGGGTTTTGTGACGCCTGAAAGAACTAAGGCCCAGGCAGAAGTTCTGTGTAACAGCGTGCGTAAATGGTACCGGCACTTTTCGAAACGGTACAAGCGCGAAGGTATCGAGTGTTTCAGGCTCTACGATTGGGACAGCCCGGATATCCGTATCGTGGTGGATTGGTACGCGGGCCATATGGTGGTGGCTGAATATGAGCGTCAGCAGACAGAGCCTGAATATCTACAACAGATGGCAGGCGCGGTTGCAGAGGCTTTGGATGTTGCGCCTGAAAACGTCCATATCAAGCGCAGGCATACCAATGTAGCCGAAGGCCCGCGGTATACAAAGATGGGTTCCCGCGGAGAACGCTTCGCGGTCCGGGAACGGAACCTGCGTTTTTGGGTAAACCTTTCCGATTTCCTTGATACAGGCTTATTTTCCGACCATCGTGATACCCGTCGTATCATCAGTAAGCTTGCCGCGGGAAAGGATTTTTTAAACCTCTTCGCCTATACCGGCGCGTTTACCTGCGCTGCCGCAGCGGGCGGGGCAAAGTCTACGATTACGGTTGACCGCTCGCAGACCTACCTTGATTGGGCTAAAGATAATTTAGTGTTGAATGGGTTTATGGGAAAAGAGCATGCACTTATCCAGTCGGACGTAATGAAGTATTTATCGTGCGCCTATCGTGAAGGCAGGCGTTTTACTCTGGCTTTTGTAGACCCGCCGTCTTTTTTCCAGGACCAGAGCGCGAAAGTCTCTTTTGATATTAACCGCGATCATCCTGAATTGCTTCGCGCGGTTTTAAGGGTCATGCGGCCCGGTTCAGATGTGTTTTTCTCAACCAATCACCAGCGCTTTGAGCCCCGGTTTGCTGAAATCCCGGCCAAGGATATTGTCAAATTAACCCCCAAGACCATTCCCGAAGATTATCGCAAGCGCACTATCCATAGTTGCTGGCGAATAAAAACATAAAGAAACGACAACAGACAACAGACTACTGAGTACAGAGGACAGAGAAGCCCCCCTGCGATAGCGTAGCGCTTCGCAATTATGGCAACCCCTATCGGCAACGCTAACGTCTTCCTTGCCGGTAGGCCTGTCTGCCTTGCTGTCCCGGCTACGCCAAGGCGAGCAGCCAGGATGTCCGTTATCACCTATGGTAGACCTTGACTTATCACGTTTTTATGTTAACCTATATCTATCTGGTTAACTAAGGTTAACATTGCTCGAGAGCGGTTAACAATATTCCACCAGTCCGAAGTATTTACCGTAGAAGGAAGGTTTGTATGAAAGAAGGGGATTATTTAACCATTCCTCAATTGGCGAAAATCCTCGGCATAACCAGAATTGCCGTATACAAAAAAGTTAAGAAAGGCCAGATTAAGGCCCTCCGTGTCGGTAGGACTTATTTGGTTTTTAAAAAGAATCTCGCTCATATTTTAGGCCGGATTTTGAACGCGAAAGAAAAACGCGAAATCGAAGCGGCTGTAAAAAAGACTGTGGCTGAATATGGCGAGGTTTTAAAATTTTTAGGGAGAGAATGAGGGTAATTTCGGTAAAAGAAGTAGAATATATTGCTTTCCGGTTGGCGAAAGAGCTCCTGTCGTATAATGAACCCATCCCTGATTTTTCCAGCCGCCCCCCCAATGTTTTAGAAAGCTGCCTGGCAACGCCTTTCCAGACTTTTTCCGGCAAGTCCCTCTACCCCACATTTTTTTCCAAGGCAAGCATTCTTTTTTATCTGATGGTTAAAAACCGCCCCTTTCGCAAGGATAATAAACGTCTTGCCATGACAACGCTTTTAATTTTTCTTCACAAAAATAAAAAATGGATAAAGGTTAATACTCAGGAGCTGTATAATTTTACCGTGTGGGTAGCGGGCAGTCCGCCCCGAGTCAAGAATGAGACTGTTAAAGCAATTGAAAAATTTTTAAAAACATTTATCTCAAAAAAAGAGTAACCTATGGCAGGTGCTGCATGAAAAAAATAAAAACTTCCGCACAGAAAAGAAAATGCAAATTTCCGCACTGTAAACAGGTGTTAAGTATTTATAATCACGAGGAATTTTGCCATGTCCATTTAAGGAGCGTTGGCAATGACCGGAAATCAAAATAGGAGAGAAATCCCTATGACCGAACAGACTTTTTTTGGCTTAGGCATCGCGCCTAAAATCCTCGATATTCTTGACCGCATAAAGTTTAGGGTTCCCACCCCGATCCAATATAAGGCCATACCGCTGGCCATTGCGGGCAAGGATGTTATCGGCATAGCCCAGACCGGAACCGGCAAAACCCATGCCTTTGCCATCCCTGTGGTCCAGCATCTCGCCCAGAAGCAAGGCCTGGCTATTGTGCTGGCTCCGACGCGCGAGCTTGCCATTCAGATAGAAGAGGCGGTGCGGGTACTGGCGCAGGCCTTCGGCATGAAAACAGCCTGTCTTATCGGCGGAGCTCCGATGCAGCCTCAGCTGAATGCCTTGCGTAAGCGGCCGCGCATCATCATCGCCACGCCGGGGCGGTTTATCGACCATATGGAGAACCGCCACATCCTCATGGCCAGCGTCAATATACTTATCCTTGATGAAGCTGACCGCATGCTGGACATGGGCTTTGCCCCGCAGGTGGAGCGGATACTCAAAAATCTGACGCGGGAACGCCAAACCATGCTCTTTTCCGCGACTATACCGCCGGAGATCATGCGCATGGTAAACACCTATATGAGACTGCCGGTCCACGTGGAGATCGCTCCCTCCGGCACTACCGCCGAGGGCGTAACCCATGAGCTTTATATTGTTAAGCAGGAAGCGAAATTGCTCCTCTTAAGCAAGGTCCTGGCCCAGTATCACGGTTCAGTGCTTTTGTTCGTCCGTACAAAATACGGCGCCCGCAGGATTGCCCGGGAAGTGCGTGCCATGGGCCACCGCGCCGCTGAAATCCATTCGGATAAGTCGCTTAGCCAGCGGCGTGAAGCCCTGGAAGGGTTTAAAAGCGGCCGTTACCGTATTCTTGTGGCCACCGATATCGCCTCACGCGGGATCGACGTCAAGGGCATAGAGCTGGTGATCAATTTTGACCTTCCGGATGACCTTGAAAATTATGTCCATCGTACCGGCCGCACCGGCAGGGCCGGCTGCAAGGGTATGGCTATTTCCTTTGCCACCCCGGACCAAAAAAAGGACGTCCTTGGCATCGAGCGGCTCATACGGATGCAGCTGCCGATAGTCAAACACCCGGAAATCCAGACTGAAGAATTTTACCAGCCGCGGTCGACTACCATGTTTGGCCGGCGCATTGCTGTCCGGCGGCGCAAGCCACGGTTTGGCCCTTTTCGCCGGAGATAATGGGCAGATGATTGAAAAGAGTAGAGAGGAGCGAGTAGAGAGTAGAGAGAAAAGAGGGGAGAAAGAAGAAATTATACTCTCTTCTCTCTACTCTTTGCTCTCTACTTTATGATTAGGGCAGAGGAGAAGGTAGAAGTAAGCAGGATTAGGTAAGCGTGAATATATTGAGAAATATAGCCGCGGTTGTAGCTGGGGGTTTGTTGTTAAGTGGAGGGTTGTCATGTTCGGCTGAGCGCCTTGAGCCGGAGGGCCTTGAGTATAAAGGCGCGTTTCGCCTGCCCGACGATGAGGAATGGGAATACAGCGGCTATGCCGCAACGTATTATCCTGAAGGGGATCCTGGCGGTGAGGCTGACGGCTATCCCGGTTCACTCTATATCCTCGGACACGACCAGAAGCAGCGTGTTGCCGAGGTCAGCATCCCGGTTCCGGTCATAGCGAGCGATAAAGATGCAAATAAGCTCAATCGCGCCGTAAGCCTGCAAGGATTTCACGATATCACCGCCGGTATGTTCGGTGAACTTGAGATCCCCCGCGCAGACTTCGAGTACCTGCCGGCGCAAGGCTCGCAGACTACGGGAAAGCTTCATTTCTGCTGGGGCCAGCACTTTCAGGATTTTCAACCCTCACACGGCTGGTGTGAGCTTGACCTATCCCAACCACAGCCAGCCGGGCCATGGCACTTCGGTGAATACACCAATTACGTTACCAATGATTACCTCTTTGCCATACCAGAAGAGTGGGCTGACGCCAATACTCCGGGCCAACTCCTTGCCACCGGGAGATTTCGCGACGGAAACTGGGGCGGCCAGGGGCCAGCGCTGTTTGCTTACGGTCCCTGGAACGAGGGCAACCCTCCCGCAGCGAACGCCACGCTTAAGAACATCACGGCTTTGCTTTTATATGGCACCCAGGAGAGCGGAGCCATTGAGATCACTAATTCCGATTCCATGAAGATGAAGGATTTTAAAGAACCTGATGAGTGGTCAGGCGCAGCGTGGCTCTGCGCGGGAGATAAGTCAGCGGTTATTTTCGCAGGCACCAAAGCCATTGGTAAATGCTGGTATGGATTTGCCAATGGGGTAGTGTGGCCGACAGATGTTGATGATGCTACTGTTTACCCTGAGGTGCCGCAATGGCCTAACAGCAACCGGGGCTGGTGGTCGCAAGATTCAAAAGCGCAGATCATCTTCTACGATACTGACGAGCTTGCCGCGGTGGCAGGGGGAGCGATGAAATCGCATGAGCCGCAGCCCTATGCCGCGCTGGATATCGATACGTATCTGTTTGATCCGGGAGTTAATTTGGAAAAAGAAAAGCGCTATTCTTTGGGCGCGGCCTGTTTTGACCGTGGCGGCGGCAGACTCTTTGTTATCGAGCGCCGCGCAGACGGTGACCGGAGCCTGGTGCATGTGTGGCAAATTAAGCCCACCAACTAATAACAAATGAGTACAGAGGAGAGAGATAGAAATAATACTCTTTCCTCTTTTCTCTCTACTCTCTACTTTAAAAGGGGGAAGCATGGTAAAAAGGGTGTGTATGGGTTTATTGGTCATGTGTGCGGTTTCATTTGTTTTTACGGCGGCTGTATATGCACAGCGCGGGCCGCGTTTTAGGCACGCTGACCGCGATAATGACGGCGTTCTCGATAGGAAAGAAATACGCCTGGAAAAGTTGTGGGAGAACAAACAGGGCAGTAAAGTAAACAGCTGGTGGGAGAATAGGGCGGATACCGACAACGACGGCAGGGTAGAGAGTGATGAATTAGCCGCCTGGAAGAAACTGGAAAAAGAGCGTATTGACATCAACAACGATGGCGTCATTGATGCCAAAGAACAAAGACTCTGCTGGAGGCACGCTCGCTCAAAGGTAAATACTTCGCTTGAGGGGCAATACGATGCTAATTCTGACGGCTGGCTTGATAGCGATGAAGTCCGGGAATTGCTTAAGGATAGACACGAACTTATCATAACCAACGGCCAGGCAAAGGTGGA
>CAYNSZ010000024.1:0-6325 GCA_964400075.1 uncultured Planctomycetia bacterium | reverse complement strand
AGATTAATACTCTACTATTAAATTTTTGTTGTCTGCCATTATGAATGATCTTCGCGGCCAGAGCATTTCCCCTTGGATTTTGGCCGGTACGCTTGCGGTTGTCCTGAATTGGCCGGGAACCGTTTTAGCAAGTTTCGTCTATCCTGTTTTCGCCCTGCCGGCAGCCCGGTGCGCCGGTTTTTTCTTCAATGCCGCGCCGTTTTTTGATGACCAAGGCAGCATCGTTATCCCTCTGGCGGATGCCGTGCTTGAGATCACGCCTGATTGCAGCGCCTATGGTTTTTTCTGCCTTATGACCGCTCTGCTTTTCGTTTTTTTTCGCAGGATTAGCCGGCCTCTGAACCCGCTTGGCAAAACCATTTTGATCCCGTGCGCCTCGTACCTTATCACGGTTATTTCTAACAGTTTTCGCATTGTCAGCGGTTATCACCTACACGCGCTGGTCGCTCAGTTTTTGCCGAAGGCCATGCGCAATATCATCCACCTCGGTTTGGGGATAACGGTTTTCTTAACGGTTCTGTTCTGCGTATATTTAATCCTGGAACGAAAGGAGTGCTATGGCCGCTCAAGAGAATAAACCCCTGCTTCCGGATATTATAAAAAAGCCGGCTTTGTTTTTTTGGACTACCATTGCTCCGCAGATAGCGTTTCTTCTCGGTAATTGTTTTACCTTGTGGCTGGTAAGCAGCGAAGCTTCATCCCAAACTCTTAGTACGTTCGGCGCTTTGTTCGCGGTTCAAATCGCGCTGCTGGCGCTTAGTTTCGGAGCTTGGTATCCGGCAGGGAGGCAAAGAACGTTTATCCGCTGGCCCTGGTATCTGGTTTTATTTTTCGGACAGATCGGCTATCTCTGGTTTTTCGCCTTTAACCTGCGCCAGGTCATTCCTGCTGATGTTGACCGCTGGATTGTGGATGAGGGGATGTTGATGTTCTATGCCTTCAGCCTCATGATGCCGGGGATATTTTATAGCGGTATACAATTGGCGTGCTTTGAATTGCCTATTTCACGGCTTAAGAATCTCGGCGTGAGCCTGCTTTTGACTTTTGTCGCGCCGGCCTTATTTTACCTCTTTTTCGTAGCCACCTCATTTCTGGCCCGGGGCGGCGGAAGCTTTTTTTACCAGTTCCTGTGGCCGTTCTTTTTTATCGTGCTTACGGTGCTGATGTTCATCGGGCTCATCCGGCTCATGGCTTTGTTATATAACTGGGTTTCTGAACGCGGTGAACTGGGGCAGATGCTTTTCGCTATCGCCATCGGTATAGCCGGGCCGGTAGCGGGGCTTAGTTTGAACCGGCTTATACCCTTTCCCACAGATTTCCAGAGCCTGGCAGTTTACGTTATGGCGATACTCAACGGCGTCATCGTCCTCTTGCCCCGCGTTAAGCGAGGCGCTGGAGGAATACTTTTCCTGCGCGCCAGTACCTACCCGTTTACTCTTTATTTTTTCCTGGTTTTTCTGCCGTTTTTGCCGCTGGCCTTGATCGCGATGTTTGCGATGGGGTCGGGTTTTCTGATTCTGATCCCGGTTTTGCTCTTTATGCTCCATACCAAAAAACTGGCTGATGATTTTAAGGCGAGCGCCCCAGGTATCGGGGTAAAGGTATCGATAGCCGTACTGATTTTGGGATTAAGCCTCCTGCCCGGCTATTTTCTTCACCAAGCCTACAGTGATAAGCGCGCCCTTAGCCAGGCTTTGCGATACAGCTATTTTCCCGATTATGGAAGCGAGCAAAATTTTAACGGTGATTTAAAAACCACCCGGCAGGTGCTTTTAAACCTGAAACGGTTTAAAGAGGGGATACAATTACCGTATATTTCCGCTCTGTACAACCGGATTGTGTTTGAGGGGATGGTTTTGCCGGATGAAAAGATCGTCCATATGTTTTATATTTTTACCGGCGAAGATATCAACAGTCTACCGCGTGTTCCCGGCTGGCAGGCAGGGCCGGGAATGTTTTTCGATAGGGCCCAAGGCAGAATGTGGGGTGGAATGGGAGGACTATCCCTGCCTGAGCGTACGGTTGTTTTAGAATCGGTACAGTCAGAGCTCGTGGAGCTTGGAGATTACCAGCGCGCCACGCTCAAGGTTACGATGCGTAATGCCGGTACGAGCAACAACGCTGAATTCGTGGCCGCGATTGACCTGCCGCCGGCTGTCGCGGTTACGGGATTCAGTTTGCGGGTAGGCGAGCAGATGGTTCCGGGAAAGATTTTTGAGCGCCGGGCAGCTCTGTGGGTGTACCACATGATCAGGGATTTTGTCCGTCGCGACCCCGGTGTTTTGTTCTACACGAATCCCGGCCAGCTCGAATTGAGGATTTATCCTTTTACGCTGGAAGAAACGCGGGAGGCCCAGATTGAGATTGAGTTTCCCGCCAACGCCAGCCCGTTCGTTCAGATAGGCGAAAAAACGCTTGAGCTTCGAGCGCCAGAGCCTTTAAACGATGAAGCCTTAAGCGGTCAAGATACGCGGGGCAATAGGTTCCTGTTTATCTCTGAAGCGCAATTGAAAACCTTGCCTTCAGTCAGGCGAAAGCCTTATTTGCATATTATTGTAGACCGTTCACAGAGCGGCTTAGAAAGTCTGTCCGGCTACGCCGAGCACATTACGGCCCTAGCCGCGCAATACCCGGAGGCAGCCTGCCGGATAGTGGCAGCAAACTTTTCTCTTGAAGAAGCCGGCCTTGTGGTTGACCCGCGCGACAAAGACGCTGTCATAGCGGCGTTACGCCAGATTCAATTGCCCCGCCAGGGAGGGCTGGATTTAGAACGGGCTATAAAAACATCGCTGGTGCGTTACGCGCTTAATCTGAGACACCCGGAAAACGACGCTGAGTGGCAAACCTTTCCTGTTTTTGTGGTGGTTACTCCAGATAAAACAAAAATCAGCAGGATAGAGGGATTAGATTTTTATCGCGAATTAATCCCTGAAACCGCGTATTGCCTGGTTGTATCGAGCCCCCAGGATATTGAGAAGCGGCTTTTGTGGGAGAGGTCGTTTGCGGATGAGCAAGATAGGGTGATTGTTTTTGGCCTTGGCCGGCAGCGTGCCGTAGTTGCCGCGAACGCGGCTGAACCGGCAGTAGCCTATTTTACTGCCGACGATGAAGATACAGCGGCAGAGTTTGAAGTATTTGACCCAGAGCAAAATCGCTTTGCCGCCTTAGGAGCGGTGAAGCGCTCTTCGCCGCGCAATGAATTTATCAATCGGCTATCTCTGGTGTGGAATAATAAACAAGCTCTCTTGAATCCTTTGACCATAGAGGAATCATTGGCAGGATTTGTTGAGGCAAGCCGCAGCTTCTCAGTGCTTATCCCTTCAACTACCTTTATCGTGGTAGAACGCGGCGCGCAATGGAAAGCGCTTCAGCTCAGTGAACAGCAACGCCTCAGCACATCGGGCGCCTTTGAGTTTGAGGAAGAATTTAAAACTCCGGCGCCGTCGTTGCTGACGCTGCTTACGCTTTTCGCATTATGTGTGGTACTGAAGCGGCGGTCCCACCGCGCAAGGGAAATGAGTATTGAAGAAAAATAGGTTTGGGCCCCTATTGAGTATGCTCTTTTGCTTTTTTTAATTTTTCAAGAAACCCGCCCTGTTTAAAGCTTTTCATCCACCCTTTCATTATTATCCATCCGCCGAAACGGGTAAGATTGTTGCGCCAGGGCCGGTACCATTTTCGCCACCCCGCCTTGATATTATGTAAATAAAAAATGAGCGCGGGAAAAGAAAACACATGTAAAGCCAGATAAAACATATGCTGGAACCGGTAGAATTTTCCCATGATCCGGTGTATGCAGATCTGCATATCTTCGGCGGTCATGGGCGCGTCAGGCTCGAAGAGCGGGAAATTTCCGTCGTAGTATTCCCAGCCTATATCTTTGCGGGAGTAGATTCTATTCTGGCGTTGCAGACGGGACCGGAATTCCGTACCCGGCAAGGGGACCGGAAGCAGCACTTGGATAGTATCGATTTTTGCTTTTCGTATAAAATCTCTATATGTGCGGATACGCTCTTTGGCCGTGATTTTGAGCGTCGCCCCGTCTTTCAGGGGGTAGCCGAAAATAAACATGCCGTGCACTAAAAAGCCGAAACGATGATAGGTCCGGGCCAGGTCTATCATGTCTTGGGGTTTTATACATTTCTTCATGGCTTGCAGTTCTTCTTCAATGGGGGATTCAAAACCGATGGCCACGGTATTGATTCCCGCCCGGCGCATCGCCAAAAGCAACTCGGTATCCCGGGCTTTGTCTAAGCGTATCTGCACGGTGGTATCAAGCCTTTTGCCGGTGTTTTGCTGATATTCCTCCAACATCGAGCAAAAGCGAATGGTTTCGTCTCGCTGTTGCCCGAAGAGGTCATCCACGATAAAAAAATGCCGGGCGTCTTTTGTTTCTAAAAGAAAGCGCATACTTTCCAGCAGCCGTTCCGGAGAGGCGCAGCGCGGCTTGCCTTTCACGGTGCAGAATTCACAATCCATACCGCAGCCGCGTATCCGTTCGACGGGATAGAGTTTGATACGCGCGTAGCGCAGCAGGGAGAAATCAGGAAGGGGCAATGTATCGAAATCCGTTTGCGGGGCTCGCGCGGGCGTCTGCATGAGGGCTCCGTCTTTTAAATAGGCGATGCCTTTGACTTCGTTTACCTGGCGCTGATTTTGAATCGCCTCAAGCAGCTCTTCGATGGTCTCTTCTCCCTCGCCGATAACCACATAGTCAACGTGGGAACGCAAAGCTTCCTCGATATTATCCCCGGTGAAGTGCTGTCCGCCGGCAATAGTGGTTATGCCCTTTTCTTTATAAAAAGCGGCTATTTCATACAGCCGGGGTATGGTGCTGGTGAGACCGCCGTACAAGCCGACAATATCCGCCGGCCGCTGGGATTGAAGAAACGTATGGTCAGCGCCGCCGGCAGGATCTTTCGGGCCGTAACGGCGCAGATTGTTTTCGTCAATGACTTCAACGTCCCAGCCCGGGATTTCATGAGCCGCGCTGGCCACGCAGATCGGGCCTAAAGCCGTGGTCTTCTTGGCAATATGAGAATAAATATTAAACGCGGGATAGGCCGGGATAATAATCCGCAGCCTATGTCTTTTTATTGAGGCATCAGACATTGAATGGCGCTTCATAAAATAATCAGCGAGGATAATTCTTCGCTTTACTGACTTTGCCCAGCGTATAGAGTCCCCATCGGGCAAATCGCGCACCAGCTGCGCTGCCGGGTTACCATCTCCATAATAAGCTGATTTTTGTTCACAATCTTAAATTTTACCCCAAATAGAAAATTTAGCAATAACTAACAGCAAGCCGCGAATTGACTCACATTAAATCTAACCGTAAACCTAGCCATACGGGCCGTTTTGTCTTTACTGTTTTAGGGCGGGCCTTTTAAACGGCAAGAAGGCCTTGACAAATTGCTTAACATGATGTATATTTAATATAGTTAAATATTTGTGAGGTTAAATATGAATGGGGTAACCCTCGGAGAATTCGCGGATAAATTGAGCCAGATACTGCCCTTGATCATGCGGGAGTTCCTGCGCCGGCAAGTGCAGGAATTGGGCAAAGGTAGTATCACCATGCAGCAGTTTTTAGTGATGGAATTCTTAAACTATCGCGTAGCATTGAAAATGCACGATCTGGCTACCTTCATGGCTGTATCTATGGCGTCTATGACCGGCATTGTTGAACGGTTGGTACGGGACGGTTACGCCGAGCGGCGTTTTGAGCCTTCTGACCGCAGGATCGTTAAGGTGGTCCTTACCCAGAAAGGAACAGCCATGGTGAAAAAGATTTTGCAGCGGCGCCGGGATATGATCGTTGATGTCTTCGGCCAGATATCCCAGGCAGACCGGCAGGATTATTTGCGTATCTTAAGCCAGGTGAAAGATATACTGACTATCCCGAAAAAAGCATAAATAGCTATGGCAAGAGTATACTTAATTTTTTTCTGCCTGTTTTTTCTCTTAACTTCCCTGGCGCATGCGGAGGAAGTCACGCTCACTCTTACCGAAGCGGTGGCGGTAGCTCTGCGCGACAACCGCACCGTGCTTATAAGCGCCGAAGAGGTCAGTCGCGCTAAAGCTAAAATCACTGAAAGCCAGGCAGGTCTCTGGCCGTCATTGAGTTTGGTGGTGGGAAGGTCTTATACCCAGGAGCTGTTGCCAAAGAATTTTGACCAGACCCAGGGCCAGGCAACGCTCAAGCAGTATCTGTATCAGGGAGGAAAGACCACAAACACCATTGCCCAGAGTGAATATTTGGCGCAAGCCCAGCAGGCAGCCCTGGATGAGAAGGCGCGCCATTACCTGGGACTGGCGGGCAGCG
>CAYNSZ010000023.1:0-12069 GCA_964400075.1 uncultured Planctomycetia bacterium | reverse complement strand
CCAAGGTGGGCCTTTTCTGCAGTAAGTGCAACAAGGCGGCCCGCGTGGGGTACCGGATTCAGGATAGCGGAGAAAAGGTCCGGTTCTGCAAGCGTTGTAAGGGGGTGTTTGTATGACCCCGATATTGCTTGAGAAATACCTCTTTAAACTTTCGGACAAGGCTCTTATCGAGGTAGTCATGATCCCTGAAGTCAGGCGCCTGACGCTCTGTCTCTCAAGCCAGGTCGGCTGTAAATTCAAATGCGGTTTTTGCGCAAGCGGTACTCATGGCTTTCAACGTAACCTCTCCTGTGCGGAGATGGTGGGGCAATTGCTGTTTATCAATGACGCTCTGGCTCCGCGTAAAGTCACCAATATCGTGTTTATGGGGATAGGCGAGCCGTTGGATAACTTCTCAGAACTCATCAAAACGGTCAGCGTACTCCTTGAGCCAAAGGGTATTTATTTTGGCAAGCGCCGGATTTGTATATCGACCTGCGGCCTTATCCCGGAGATAAAAAAGCTTTCCGAATTAAAACTGGGGATAAAGCTGTCTGTCTCATTACATACTCCTGATAATAACCTGCGTTCCGCGATAATGCCGGTAAATAAAAAATACCCTTTGCCGGATTTGATAAAAGCCCTTAAAGCATGTTGCCGCCCTGAGTCATTCCTCCTGACCTTCGAATATACCCTCATAAAAGATTTTAATACCAGCGCAAAAGACGCTCAGGCTCTTGTCCGGCTCCTGCGAGGCCTTAATTATAAACTCAATCTAATTTCTTTACATGAGGCCTGCGGCAAGTTCATGGCTCCCGAGCCGGAAGAAATCGAGGCTTTCCAGCAGGGGTTGAAAGCGCGGGGCGTATTTTTTACCATGCGTAAGTCCCGGGGCCAGGAGATAGCCGCAGCCTGCGGCCAGCTGCGGGCTTCATATCAGTCAAAAGTTGAGAGCCTATGATAAAGCAACTATTCAAGCGGCCAGAGACACGGTTTGTGATTTTCCTGGGGCTGATTGTCGGCTTCATGGTCCTGGGCAATATGTACTCCATAGACGCCGATAAAATCGACGCCTATTTTGAGAAAGTCCCCCTGGCCTACTCATCGGCTCTGTTTGTAGTTTTTTACGTGGTGGGGACGTTTTTCCTCTGGCACCTGAAAGACCCCCTGAAAATCGTCGGCGCAATAATCTTCGGTGCTACTATCAGCACCGTGCTTATCTACATCGCCGAGATAATCAACGCCTATATATTTTTTAATATCAGCAGAATCTTGGGTAAGGGTTTTGTGGAGCGAAAGTTAAGCGGCAGGTTCAGGAATTTTTACGAGAAGCTTGAACATGTTAACCTGGGCTGGGTGTTTCTCATGCGGGTCGTGCCGCTTATTCCCTATAGGGTACTGGATTTAAGCTTTGGCCTGAGCAAGTATTCCTTTAAAAAGTACCTGGTAGTGGTGCTTCTGGCATCTCCTCCCCGGATTTATTTAATCCAGTTTGTCCTGGCCGCGGTGCGCGGTTTTTCTATGGAGGCGATTACCCAGTACTTTATGGAGAACCAGGCGGTTGCTCTGGGCTTGTGCTTTTACTTTTTGCTGGCAGTACTCGTCGCTTTTAAAATCAAGCGGATATAAATTTGGGATGGACACCGCTTGTTTCCCGTTTTATTCTCCGGTTATGCCCTGGCTGTCGCCATTTCCTTCGATGACCTCGACTATGCGTTGGCAAAATAAGGGAGCGACCCTGCGCGAGAATGCGTTGTTGGGGTGTGAATCGGATTTGTCCATGGCATAGTTGTTCTTAAGAAAAATCCCGCCTTCGGTCTCAAGTTCATAAAAATCCCAGACAAAGATATTATCCCCTTTTTCATCCCACTCAGTTTTAACCCATTCGAAAAAAGACCTGGTGTGCTGTCCGCGTTCTGGGTCAGTATTAGCTTTTGTCTGCGCAGCGCCGGTCAAGACAATGAATTTTGTTTCGGGGAATTCACGCATTTTCGCTTTCAGGGCTTGATACTGGAGTTTGTAGTTCTCAAGGCGCTTATCAGAGGAATTGACATCAGGTTCTCCGATATCTTCCTCGATATCGCCGACCGGAAAGCAATGCTTGAACACGATGACCTCAAAGTCTTGCGTCAGCATTTCCAGGGTCGGTTCCTGCTTAAACAGTTCGTTGCCCGCGTGCGCGACCCAGATATTGTAATAATCATAAGGGTAATTTTCCCAGCCATAGGGAGAGTCCTGGGGGAAATTCCGTTCAGTTATCTGGTAATTGCTGCCGGTGCGGTTGTTATGCTCCTGGAACCATTCCGGCACTCCCGCGTCCCAAATTTGCTGGCCGGTGCTGTGGTGAAGGAAAATTATACTGGCACTTGGCTGTTCTGCTGTCGCGCTGCTTAAGCCGGCCAGAGCAAGTAGAGGCAAGAGAGCAGCCAGCAACAAGATGAATTGAGCTGAACGTTTCATAGTAACCCCCCTCCTATTTTTCTATTTCTCGAATATTTATATCGCCATTTTCACTGAGAGCAATCAGCGCTCTCTTGGTAATGCCGGAAGTGAAGCCTGACTGTAAAATGATATAGATGGTTTTCCCGCCAAGACTTTTATATCCTTCCTCATACGACAATTGGATCCCATTATAGAAAGCCGCGGGTATTTTTGCTAATTCTTCAGCGGCAAGTTCATAATCTTTGCCAAAGGCATTAATAGAAAGGCTCGATACTTTATTTGATTCAGTGATTGTCCCTTTCACCGTAACCGGGCCTGATTCGCCGATACCCTCGGATTGCAAGGTAAATGTCGATAAGCGTAAAACCCCTTCTTCTGAAGCAAAACCTGCTAAAGATACTGCTGCTAGCAGAGCAACCCAAACCACCAATTGCCTCATTGTTTCTCCTTATTTATGCGAAACATAAAAAGGTCGTTATCCTATGCCCCCATTATTTTTTCCATTCGTGGCTACAGCTATAGCATTTCCATCTTCGTTTAAGAAAAGGGATGGGGATGCCTAGGAGAAGCCAAGACCAAATATAAGCTTTTCGGCTATATTTTTCAAAATAGACATCTTCGGAGTTGCAGTGGGGACAGACGTACCTTGATTCACCCCCGCCTTTTCTATATTGAAATTTAATATCTGATTTCTCAGCGAGTATCTTTTTGGCTTTTTCGATATCTGATTTCTTAACTTGAAGTTTAACTCCACCAATAGCATTTGAATATAACCAGTTAATTGAAATCAAATGCTCATCCGCGATGAAACATCCAATCCCTTCCGTCTCGAGTCGACCTCTCATTATATATGCTTCAGCTCCTTGGCTAAATTGCGCGATAGTGGCTAAGTCTTCACCGGAAGACTCTATCTGTAATCGCTTTTGTTTTTCCCTTTCAGCAATTTTTTTCTGTAAATCTCTTTTTCTGAATTCTCCCAAAACAATTTCATAGACACCCTCTTCAAATTCATTTTTGCTTGTTAGAGCAAGCTCAATGATTTCATCGTCGGACATATATTGATATTCTTTTTTTAATCTTTCTTTTTTTTGGCTATCCATCTTTTAATTGTTATTTATTATTCACTAAAACATAAAAATCAGCGGCTGGGATAAGGTAAATACCGTATCCCCCCTTCCCTTCTAAGCAGGATTATCCTAATTTTTTATTATACTGCTATTCCTTGTGGCAGAGAAGCTACATTTTGCCATAAACCCTTGCTTTTTTGAGCCGGTTTCCTATAATAGCAGCTGATTACCAGCTGACTATATTATCTAACTATGTCCTACCAGAAGCTTTTTCAGGAAGGAAAATTAGCGAAACTTCGCGATGAGCTGCGTCAGAACCTCGAAAGCTGCACGCTCTGCCCGCGTGAATGCCGCGTCAACCGGCTTAAAGGTGAGACCGGTTTCTGCCGGGCAGAAAGCTTGGCGCGTGTCAGCAGTGTGTACCTGCACTACGGCGAGGAGCCTGAGCTGGTAGGAAAAGGCGGCTCAGGCACCATATTTTTCTCATTCTGCAATTTAGGCTGCCTGTATTGCCAGAACTATACGCTTTCCCATGGTGCAGAAGGCGAGGATATGAGCGCGCAAGAACTTTGCGATGCTATGCTCGAGCTGCAGGCTGAAGGCGCTGAGAACATCAATTTCGTGACTCCCAGCCATTATACAGTTCAGATAGTAGAAGCTTTGGTGCTTGCAGTAGAAAAGGGCTTAAAGCTTCCTTTAGTCTATAATTGCGGCGGCTACGAAAGCGTTGAAATTCTCAAAAAGCTCGATGGAGTATTTGATATTTATATGCCGGATTTAAAGTATTCAGACAGCCAAGTGTCTGAGAAATTTTCCCGGGCTCCTGATTACTGGGAAATCGCTCAAGCCGCGGTCCTTGAGATGCGCCGGCAGGTTGGCGATTTAGTGATAGAGGAGGCTGCTGCCAGGAAAGGACTTCTTATACGGCACTTGGTCCTGCCAAATCGGCTGGCCGGTTCGTTCAAAATACTTGATTTTATACGCGGCAAACTATCGGCAGATACCTACGTCAACATCATGCAGCAATATTTCCCCTGTTATAAAGCCTGCAGTTTTCCGGAGCTTTCCCGCAGGATCACCCACCAGGAATTTCAGGAAGTCATAGAGTACGCGCGTAAAATCGGCTTGCACCGGGGTTTTTGAGGCAGAAGATTAAGGCTTCGCCTTGAGAAGGGCAGCGATTTTGCGGTTAAGCAGCCCGGGGAGTTCATCCCGGTTTTGCAGGGTCACTTCAGTGATCTCAATATCCTGCCTGTTCTTTATCTCCATGATAAACTCAGTGCCTCCCAAAGCAATGGTTCCGACCACGATATTAGCTGAATCAAGCGCGGCCAGCGCCGCCTGCTTGAATTTTTCAGAAAAACATTCCATTTTGCCGATTTCATCAAGGACGATGATAGTATTGCCGCATGGAGCAATGGAAGCTACAGCCAGAGTTTCAATATTCTCGATGCTTACGCCGTAGCGGCGTATGTGAAACTGAGATTTGATATCCTGGTGGGCAAGGTATGCGGTTTTTCCCTCCAGGGTCCTCATGAGAAAACCTATCCGCTTATCAGCCTGCCGCTCTTCTTCAGTGTAAAAACCATTGGCAGGATATTGCAGTTGTTTGATGAGGGTTTTAATGACTGTGGTCTTGCCGCAGGAGGGCGCACCAGTGAGGAAGAGATTCTTACAGGTATTCATCAATGAATGGCGGTTAGAAGGAGCGCGGAAGCTGGTTTCTTTTCCCAGGGGATGAAGAACTCAAATATCGTGCCCTTCTTTGATGTTCTGGAGCTCGCCGTCTTTATAAAAAGTCTCTGATTCCAGAGTACCGTCTTCGAGGTATTGTTTTCGTAGGCCATCGAATTTGCCGTTTTTATTGAAAACTTCCTCAGCTAAAACCCCATTGTAATGGTATCGTTTTTCAGGGCCGTTTAGTTCCCCGTGTTGATACATCGCCTCTATGGCCACGTTTCCGTTGTCATGGTAGACCTTGGCCTGGCCTTCTACCAAGCCATCTTCATACTGATAGGCTTCAAAAATTTTTCCGTTCATGTAATAGGTAATACAATCACCCTGCAGTTTATTCGCGCTATAGGAGGCAGTCTTGGCTAAACTGCCGTCCCAGTGATATTCTTTCAGGGAGCCTTGGATCTGGTCATTTTTAAAGCTCATTTCTCTGGCAAGTGTGCCTTGCTCAGTATATTCTTTCATGAGACCTTCCCACTTGCCGTTTTGGACCTGCCCTTCTCGCATGAGTGTGCCATTTTCATAATATTCCTTTATCGTTCCTTCTATGTTGCCGTTTTTATAAGGTACTTCACGCGCCAGCGAGCCGCTGTCATAGTAGGTTTTTTCTATTCCGTCTTGTATGCTTTCTTGGGAAGCGAGCGGCACGCAGAGCAACATTGAGCTGATAAGACCAGGTAATAAACGTTGTAATTTCCTCATCTATTCACCTCCGGCTGGATTGTAAAAAACATGCTTTGATTCAAGGCTGATTTAGCTTATAATAGCACAGAAAACAAATATCGGATAGATTCTATGGACGAATGTATTTACAGCCTTCCCAATAATTTCCTCCAGAAGCTCAAAAAGCTCTATCCGGAGCGGTTTGAGGAGATTACCCAGAGCTTTTTGGAGAAAAAGCCAATAACTTTCAGGGTCAACTATCTTAAAACCAACGCCGCTACGCTTCGCCAGCTTTTGCGCGAGCGGCATATTTCCTTTAGCGAGCTCGACTATCCCCAAGAGGCGTTTATCCTCAAAACCCCTCTGCGGCTGTTTCAGAATACCGACATATACCAGAAAGGCCTGGTCTATATACAAAATGTGTCAAGTATGCTCGTGGCCCTGGCGCTTGAGCCCAAGGACAGCGAGAAAATCCTTGATTTATGCGCCGCTCCCGGAGCCAAGACCACTCACATAGCCTCCTTAGCCCCGCAGGCCAAGATAACCGCCATAGAACCGGTGCGTAAACGTTACTATAAGCTGCTGGCTAATTTACAGGCCCAGGGCGTACACACGGTCAAGACACTGTTGCTCGACGGGATATGGGTGCGTAAAAAGTTTCCGGAATATTTCGATAAAATCCTGGTTGACGCGCCCTGTTCAGGTGAAGGCCGGTTCCTGGTCCCTGAACCCAAGACCTATAAATACTGGAAAGACCAGAAAGTTAAAGAAATGGTCAACAAGCAGAAAAAACTCCTGGCAGCGGCGTTTTACGCCTTAAAGGAAGAAGGGGAACTTGTCTACGCCACCTGCACCCTTTCTCCGGAGGAAAACGAAGGCATGATTGACTGGCTCCTCAATAAACACAAAGATAACGCCTCACTCGTTGCCCTTGATTTTCCCATACCTCAGGCAGTACCCGGTTTCACCCGCTGGAAAGACTCGAAATTCTCAACGAGTCTGCGGCTTACCCGCCGGATCATCCCGGATAAGCTCTGGGAAGGATTTTTCATCGCCAAGCTGAAAAAGACCGCCGCATAAAATAAAAAGAGGTATGCGGATTTCGCATACCTCTTTTTATTGTTTTTTAACAGAACTTAATTACAGGAGGATTGCTTTCAGGTCTTTGGAGGCGCGGAAAGCGATTTTCTTTTTCGCGGGAATCTGGATAGTCTCGCCGGTCTTTGGGTTCCTGCCGGTCCTTGCCTTAGTCTGCTTTACTCTGAATGTGCCGAAGCCGGAAATAGCAACATCTTCTCTTTTTTTAAGGCTTTCTCTGATTGAGTCCAGAACTGTATCCACGATTTCCTGAGCCTGCTTCTTAGTGGCAGTCTGCGTTGCAATCTTATCTACCAGTTGCGCCTTGTTCATGGAAACACCTCCTCTGACTTAAAAAAAGTTAATATTTTCAACCACTTTCATATTTTATAGCGGGCGGGTTTCTTGTCAAGAAAATTAAATGCGATTTTTTTATTGTATATTTTAAGGCCTTTTCTATAATGAACCCTATGGTCATCACTAAACAGGAGTTCGAACAGCTTAAAAAATACCCTGCCGGTAAGCAGTTTTGGCTTCCCGTGGATTTCGGGGCTCGAACGGTTTCGGTGGTGTGCGGGCAAGGCCAGGCAGTTATTGAGGGGGTAATCAACCTTGATTTAAGCGAGAAGTTGAGCGATAAATTTTGCTATACTCTTGATGAACAAGGGCTTAAGAAAATAGCTCTTTTCTCGGAGCTCACCAACCGCTTCTACAAACTTATCCCCACGCCGGACTGGCCTTCGCTGGCTATCGGCTCAGTACCGATGCATAAGCTGAGCTCGCCGGAAAAAGACAGCCGGGGAAAAATCGCGCTGGCCAAGCCCCATGGCTTGGTACTCGATACCTGCATGGGCTTAGGCTATACCGCTATCCTGGCTGCCAAAACCAGCAGCAAGGTAATTACTTTTGAAAAAGATGAATGTGTGCGCGCGTTAGCGCGGTTGAACCCCTGCTCCCGCGGCCTGTTTGAAGCGCCGAATATCGAAATCAGGGACAGGGACGTGTTTTCCGGTATCAGGGAATTTCCTCAAGGTTATTTTGACTGCGTCATGCATGACCCGCCCACGTTCACTCTGGCGCCGGAACTGTTTTCAAGTGAGTTTTACGCGCAAGCGCGGCGGGCATTGAAGGCCGGCGGCAGACTGTTCCACTATACTCCGCTCTATAAGATTAAACGGGGATATGATTTCCCTGCAAAAGTAAAGAAAAAACTGGCGCAAGCCGGTTTCAGCGCTATCAGCTACTCTGAAGCGGCAGGAGGATTTTTGTGCCGGAAATAGATCTTGAAAGAGAAAGAAAACGCCTTGACCGGCTCATAACCTATTTTCATTTCAGCCGGGCGCGCGCACAGGCCGTTAGGTGCCTGCGTCTGGCCGCGGAGCAGCAGAGCATGTTTTTCTATTATTATTTCAAAGCCCAGGGTTATATCCTCAGGGAGCGTTTTAGGCAGGCAATCGCCTGCCTTGATAAAGCTATCGGCATCCGGCCTGATGACGGCTGTGCTTACAACGACCAAGCCCTGTGTTTTGCCGAGCTGGCGCAGTACCGCCGCGCTCTTGAATGGTTTAACCTTGGAATCCGCCATGAGCCTGACTGCGCTTCGCTCTACCATAACAAAGGCTGGCTTCTGAACCTGCTCGGCCGGCACCGGGAGGCGACGATCTGCTTTATCAAGGCTCTTGAGCTTGAGCCAAACCGGCCCGAAGCCTTTTATTCCCTGGCTGACAGCTGTGTTCAATTGCGGCAGTATACGAAAGCCCTTACCTATTATAAGCGGGCCCTTTGCCTGGTGAAGGGAAAAAGCAGCCTGGCCCGCCGAGATATTGAAAAGCGCTTAAAAACCCTTAAAAAGCTGGGCATTTCCTGAAAATCAACTTACCAGCGCCTCTTCAAGGGAAAATTATGGTAGATTTTTGAAAAGGCAGGTGGTATAATTGAGCGTTTTCTCATAAGGCATGATAGAATGAATACCATGATTATGGTTTTATCGAAAGGGAAAAGAGAGCTACGGCAGAAATTATTGCAGCGTCTTCTGGCGCTGACTCAAGACCAGATAAAAAGGAGGAGCCAAGATGTCCAAGAGCAATTATCCAATTTACCTCTATATAAAAAAGCAAAAACAATTATGGCCTACTACCCTTTACCAGGGGAGGTAGATATTTTAGGGTTAATAAGGAAGGCGAGTAAAGAAAAACAATTTTGCTTCCCGGTGGTTGACATCAAAGAGCGGGCTCTACGTGTTTTCCGGGCGTCGCGGCTCGAGGAAGATTTCATCCGCGGCCCGTACGGAATCATGGAGCCCGATACTAAAAAAACAGAGCCCGTGGATATCAAAGGAATAGATTTGGTGATTGTCCCTGCGCTTGCTTTTGACCGCAGCAAGAACAGGTTAGGCCGCGGCGGAGGTTTCTATGACCGCTTCCTGAGGAGTCTCTCTGCTTCGGCGCACAAAGTCGGGCTTGCCTTTGACTTCCAGATTCTTGAAAGCCTTCCCTTCGATAGCCGGCTTGACGTAAAAGTCGACGCTATCGCCAGCGAACATTTCACGTTATAAACAGGAGAGCGTCTCTTTGCGGCGCTTTGAGGAGGCCAACCAGGCTTGATAGGCCCGGACTCGGCTTTTGTGTCAGCGCGCTTCTTAACTCTCCGCCGGAGGCGGAGAGTTAACCCCTGCAGGCAAATGAAAGGCGGGGGGGCAGTCACGGCTTTTTTGGTAGGTTATTTGTAAAAAACTATGTCATTGTATATCTGCCTCGCTAGATATCGGGTAAATTCTCTGGCGAGACTTTACCCGGACTCGGCAGATATCAATTCGGCTAGTGCTTTTTCTTCGCCTCAGATAAACTCACTTGGCTTGAAAAAGCACAGCCTCATTGAGGAGGACTTATGAACATTATCTTAATCATTGCCGGGTTCGCCGGTGGAAGCCTTCTGGGCTGGTGGCTCGGCAATATCTTCGAGAAAAGCAAGCTAAAAGAAGCCAAAGCGGACGCTGAGAAAGTCATCAAAGAAGCCCAGGTGAAAGCAGAGGAAGTCGTGCGCAAGGCAGACCTTGACGGCAAGGAGCTGCTTTATAAATTGCGGATGGATTTTGACAAGCAGAACGCCTCAAAGAAGGATGAGCTCGTGCAGCTTGAGAAACGGCTCACCCAGCGGGAAGAAAATCTTGAAAAGCGCCTCGATTTCATCGAAGGGAAAGAAAAGGAGCTGCACCGGCACGAAGACGATTTAAAACGACAGAGTGACGAGGTCCAGGCCAAGAACATGAGCCTGAACCATTTAATCGAAGAGGAAAAGGAGAAACTCAAAAAGATATCCTCCCTTACTCCCAACGAAGCCCGGGAGCTTCTCCTGAAGCGATATGAAGAAGAGCTCAGGACCGACAAGGCAAAGATGATCCGGGAAATGGAGGAAGCAGTAAAGGAGGAAGCGGAAGGAAAAGCACGGGAAATCATCTCCCAGGCTATCCAGCGCTGCGCGGTTGAGCATACCACTGAAACGACCGTGAGCGTGGTAGCGCTGCCCAACGATGAGATAAAGGGACGCATTATCGGCCGCGAAGGCCGCAACATTCGCACCTTTGAGATTGCCACCGGAGTAGACTTGATTATCGACGATACGCCTGAGGCGGTGAGCGTTTCGGGTTTCGACCCTATCCGCAGGGAGGTGGCGCGCATTTCGCTGGAAAAACTGGTCCAGGACGGCCGCATCCATCCTGCCCGAATTGAAGAAATCGTTGAAAAGACCAAACAGGAATTCGACAAGAAGCTGATGGAGGAAGGCAAGGCCGCAGCGTTTGAAGTGGGTATCCATAACCTGCACCCGGAGCTTATCAAACTTTTGGGAAAGCTTAAGTACCGCACCAGTTTTGGCCAGAACGCGCTCCAGCATTCAAAGGAAGTTTCCATCGTCATGGGTACGTTGGCGGCAGAGCTTGAGTTGGACGAGCGGCTGGCAAAACGGGCAGGGCTCCTGCATGATGTCGGCAAAGCCATTGACCACCAGGTCGAAGGCACCCATGCCCAGATAGGCGCTGATTTGCTCCGGCGCTACGGTGAGAACGACATAGTGATTAACGCCGCCCAGGCCCATCACGAAGAGACCGAGATGAACTCCCTCTACGCGTTGCTGGCTCTGGTGGCTGATGCCATTTCCGCTTCCCGCCCTGGAGCACGGCGGGAAACCCTGGAAACCTATATTAAACGCCTGCGGCAGCTTGAAACCATTGCCAATTCTTTCGAGGGAGTAGACAAGAGTTTTGCCATCCAGGCCGGCCGCGAAGTCAGGGTCATCGTACAACCCAAGAAAGTCAAGGACGAAGAGATTCAGCTCTTGGCTTACGAGGTAAAGAAAAAACTTGAACAAGAGATGGATTATCCCGGTAACATCAAGATAACCGTCATCCGGGAGACGCGCGCGGTTGATTACGCCAAATAACCGAAGCGAGTAGAGAGAAAAGAGAAGAGAGAAGAGAGTAAAAATGCTCTCTACTCTGTCCTCTTTTCTCTGTACTTCCCAGGTGGGCCTGACTTCTGAATAAATATTGTTGAGCCCCTGAAATAGCGTTACAATAGAAACCGATGAAAGCATTATTTATCGGCGATATCGTGGGTAAGCCGGCGCGGCTTTTTTTAAAGGAGCGCCTTCCCGGTTTTCGCAAGGAGCAGGGGATTGATTTCGTCATCGGGAACGGAGAAAATTCAGCCGGCGGCTCAAGTATAACTCCCGATACCGCTTCCGACCTCTTTATCAGCGGTATTGACGTAGTGACCACCGGTGACCATATATTTAAAAAGCAAGAATCCCGCGACGTCTTAGCAAGCTTCGACGTCATACGGCCCTTGAATTACGGAGCGCTTGCCGCGGGCCGCGGGTATCTTATCAAGGAAACCAAGGGTAAAAAAGTCGCGGTTATTAACCTCATGGGCAGGGTGTTCATGCAGCCGGTTGACTGCCCGTTTACCGCGGTGAGTAAGGTCCTTGAAGACATCCGCAGAGAGGCAAAGATGATCTTCGTGGATATGCACGCGGAAGCAACCAGCGAAAAACTGGCCATGGGCTATTTTCTCGCCGGTAAAGTCAGCGCGGTGGTGGGAACCCATACCCA
>CAYNSZ010000022.1:0-12209 GCA_964400075.1 uncultured Planctomycetia bacterium | reverse complement strand
AAATATTGCAGTTACCTCAAGGTCATGACCCGTTGTATATTATTCCGGTAGGATATGCCGGCTAAGAAAGGCGTGGTGCCAAAGATGCGTTACCATATTTTTTTGTATAAGGTGCTGGTAACGGGAGTCTTGCTGTATGGATGTACTCAAGCTGCGGTATACGCCAAAGAACAAGGTTCTTCTCAAGCCGTCACTCCGGACATAAGCACCATGAGCCTGCTCGATTATGAAGTGCTCATGTTTGAGAAGAGGACCAACCAGCTTATAGAAAAAACGCAAGAATTACTGAAGCAGGTGCAGTCTTTGCGCGATGAAAATGACCGGTACAAAGGGCTGCTTGAGGAAAAAGACACTGAAATCGAGGGGCTGAAAGCTTACTCTGGTCAAAGTCAGGAAGAATTCAGAAAGCTTGAAAGCGAATTGGCAGCTGCAAAAGTCAGGGTAGAGGAGTTTACGGTGACCCTTTCCCGCAGTGAAAAAGAGCTGGCCGGAAACCAGGCAGAAAGCCAAGCCAAGAGCAACGCCTTACTTTCAGAGATTGCTGAGAAAGGCCATCAATTAAATCAGCGCGGCCAAGAGCTCGAAAGCCTACGCTCTAAGGCCAACGAATTCGGCCAAAGGATAGCCCGCAGTGAAGCTGAGGTTAAGGCTTTACAAAACCAGCTGAAACTGAAACATGAAGAATTTTCCAAAGTCCAGGCAGAAACCGAACAGCTCAAGCAAACTCACCGCCAGGAAACCTTGAAACTCGACCGTTTCAACACATCGCTCTCTCAAGATGTCCGGCGTTGCCAGGAGGAGGCTTACGCTTTGCAAAAAGAGTTGGCTACCAAGGGAAAAACCCTTCAGCAACTCGAGGAGACCTTTGACGCGCAGAAAAAAAATAATACCTCTCTCTTTGAAGACCGAGACAGGCAGTTGAGAGAAAAAGAGGAACAATTAGTTTTTTTACAGGCGAAGATTTCTAGCTTGCAAAAAGAATTAGATGCGGTACAGCGTTCCCGCCACGGGGAGGCTGCGGAATCCCTGAAGGATGAATTCGATAAAACTATGGCTGAAAAGAAAACGGTTCCGGGGAGTCTTGAGAAACAGCTAGCCTCAAGCCACAAAGAGTTGAACGGCCTTAAACAAGAATGCCAAAAGCATCAGGAACAAAATAAAAAGCTTCTTTCCGAAAAAGATAAATTGCTTATTGAAAAGCAGAAAGAATTGCAGTCGCTCATGGATTTACATTCAAAACTCCACCTTGAAACTACCGGCTATGTGAAAACCATTGAGGCGCTTAAAATCCAGCTTAAAGCTGCTGAGCAAGAGTTGTCCGCTTCCAAGGGTAAAGCGTTCTCCAGGGATGCAGCGGTAACAGGGCTTGTATCTGAAATAACCGCCGGAACCCCGCATGAAGCTCAATCCAAAAGTTTACCGGCAGAAAAAATCCAGCAGCTCAAGCGTACCGGCGAGACACTGAAGAAAGCTTTTGAGGGAGAGCTCGTCAATCTGACCATGGAGCTTAGGCAGGCAGAGAAAAACATAACCGTAACCATACTCGCTGATGTTTTATTCGATTCAGGCATGGCCCAGCTCAGCGCTGCAAAGATGCCTTTGCTCGATAAGATTGCTAATGTGCTTGTGGATGAGGCCGACGGTTTTAAAGTCATCATCGAGGGCCATACCGACTCCGAACCTATCCGCCATTCCCAATGGCAGTCGAATTGGGAGCTTTCATCAGCCCGGGCTCTTTCAGTGTTGCATTATTTTATCGATGCCTGTGGCCTTAATCCGGCACGTTTTACCGTACAAGGTTACGGCGAGTTTAAACCCCGCGGGAGTAATACTCACGAGGCAGATCGGCAGAGAAACCGCAGGGTTGAAATAATTTTACTTCCTGAAAGTTAAACCAGCCTGGTCCCTGGCACCGGCTTGTCAAAGTTCTTTTTTGGTATTACAATAGATTCATTGTAATAAGTGAAGTAAGACCGCGACTCTCAGCAGGAGGTGAGTAGCTATGTATTGTCCAAAATGCGGGACTAAAAATACCGATGCCAGCACCGTATGCAGCAGCTGCGCGCAGGCACTTGCTGGTCCAGCACCGGCGTCATCAGTAAAAGTGGATAACCTGGGAGGCTTGGTTCCTTATAAGAACTCCCGCGCCCTCATCGCCTATTATCTGGGGATATTTTCGCTCATACCCTGCCTGGGGCTTTTTCTTGGCCCGGCCGCTTTCATTCTCGGCCTGCAGGGATTAAAATTTTATAAACTGCATCCTGAGGCTAAAGGAAAAACGCACGCGTTGATTGGGGTATGGTTTGGCGCCATAACTGGCCTATTGAACCTGGTTTTGGCCGTCTTTACGATTGTGGGTCTGATTGCGGCGAAATCATATAATTAGGTTAATTGTCCCGCCTGCGCCGGGGTGATTGAAATAGTAATGCACCAGTATATACCACCTCGCCTGGCTTCGGTGGTATCAATTCGACTATGGTTTTTTCGCTCGCTTACTCGCGAAAAAGCCAAGTCTCATGGAGCAATTGGACAGAACCCCGACTCGTGAAAATGTCGCAAAATTCTCTTCGATAATTTTGTGACACTCGTCGGGGTTAATTCCTCCGCCTCCGGCGGAGGAATATATATCTGCCTCGCTATATACCGGGTAAATTCTCTGGCGAGATTTTACCCGGACTCGGCAGATATTAATTCCCCCGACTTCGTCGGGAGAATTAAGGAGGTAACTATGTTTTGTCCCAACTGTGGTGCTCAGAATGACGATACTGTCTCAAAATGTGCCAAGTGCGGCCAGGGGCTTACGCCTTCAGTGCGGCCGGTAAGCGCTCCTGCGGCGACCGTGACCTCATATCTTGTGCAGTCAATCTTAGTGACGATTTTCTGCTGTTGGCCATTGGGTATACCGGCAATTGTCTTTGCCGCCCAGGTAAACGGCAAAGTCGGCTCCGGGGATATCGAAGGCGCGCTTGAATCATCCCGCAAAGCAAAAATGTGGTGTTGGATTTCTTTTGGAGCAGGGATGCTGGTGGGTACAATCTATCTGATTGCCTTTATCATCAGCATGATGGCAGGTATCAACAACTGATTGGCTTTGTTCTCAGCGCAGGGTTTAAAGCTTTGGTATGCCTAAGCCTCGTAAGCTGGCAACGCTTATCGCAGGCCTTGCCGTAAGCAGTGCCTTCCTTTATTGTATCAATCCCGCACAGGCTTGGTTTATCCCTCTCTGCCCGTTCCGGGTATTAACCGGTTTTAACTGTCCTGGCTGCGGGAGCCTGCGTTCCTTGCATCAACTCCTGCATGGCAATATCAGAGAAGCGCTCTTCTTAAATCCTCTGGCCATCCTGCTTCTGCCGGCGATAGCCTATTTGCTGGTTTGCTCAGCCCTTGGTAAACAGGGCTTTAGCTTGAGCTTTAGCTCAAGTTTTGTCCGGTCGCGGTTCATATGGCTGTTGATTATGGTAATACTATTTTTTTGGGTTGCCAGAAATACCCCCTGGTATCCTTTCCGGTGATTGCCTTCTCAGATAAGTCAATGAATCTCTCCAGGTTACCCCCCCCAGGTTACCCTGGGGGGGGGTAACCTGTTGGCCTAAAGCCCGGAGTTTCTTTATAATCCCGCCTCCGCTACATACATGCATCCCCGGCTTGAAAGCCGGTGATTTCTGCTGGTCGATTAAATGAATTTATATTGACAAGGCATTCTATTTATATAGAATGTCTATAAACAAAGTAGACAATATGAAAATTCAACGCCGTAGTCGTGGCGTGGAATTTTCATGCCTCGTGGCGAGTACATAGTGTGCGGGGCATAAAAAAAGGAGGATTACTGTGAAGCGTGCGTTAAGGTCAATGGTGGTAGCGTTATCAGTAGCAGGGATTCTGGTTTCAGTTCCGGCCGTTGCCGGAGAAGTTGATATTCTGGTCAAGAAGCTGGTTGAAAAGGGGATACTCACCGAGGCTGAGGCTAAGGAGATTATCACTGAAACCAAAGAAGAAGTGAGAAAAGAGGTTGCCCAAGGAACGTACAGCTCCCTTCCTTCCTGGCTGCAGACAATGAAACTGAACGGTGATTTTCGTATGCGCTATCAGTGGGAGGATAAACAGGGAACGACTCCGGTGGTGGCTCAGGACCAGCACCGGGCGCGAGTCAGGCTGCGTTTAGGGGTGGAGGCAAAAGTAAACGACAAATTGAAAGTACTGGCAGGCCTTGCTACCGGTGGTACTGACCCGCGTTCAACCAATGAGACCCTGGACAATACTTTTGAACACCCTGATATCCGGCTTGACTATGCCATGGCTGAGTGGTACGCCACGCCCTGGCTAAGCCTGAAAATGGGTAAACTTAAAAGCGTGAATAAACAACTGATGGTGCCCACTGATTTTCTCTGGGATACGGACGTAAACCCGGAAGGCGGCTCACTGCAGCTTGCCAAGGATATTCCCGCGATTACGGGCCTTAATCTTTTCTTTAATACCGGCGCCTGGATTATCGATGAATATACGGAAAATACTGACGACCCGTTCATGTACTATGTGCAGCCCGGTTTTAGCTACAAGTTCCTCGAAGATAACCTCACCTTAAAAATGGCCTGCGCGAATTATTTCTTTGACAATATCCAAGGCCGCGTTCTTGACAATTCCGCGGCAACCAACAGCCTCGTCGGTACTCCCGCGGGGCTACGCTACAACTATAATACGGTTTCTCCCAGCGCCGAATTAGGCATTAAAGATCCATTGTTGGTGAGCGGGATTGCCGGTCTGGATTATGTAGGGATTTTTGGCGAAGGCATCCATAATCCCGACCCCAGCGATGACAACAATGGCTGGGCAACGGGCATTAGATTCGGGGCTGAAAAGATTAGCGATTGGGGCCAGTGGCAGGCAGCCTACCTTTACCGTAGGCTGGAACGGGATGCCTGGCTTGATACTTTCCCGGACGCCGATACTCAAGGCGGCAGGACCGATGTCAAGGGCCACGAAGCCATACTGGAAATCGGCTTAGGCAAAAATACTAGCCTCGGCATCGACTGGTACGAGATTGAACGCCTCAAGCTTGACAATAGGAGAAATGTATTCCAGGTTGACTGGAATATGAAGTTTTAAGCAGCTGCACCCTGTGTAGCTGCCGAAGCAAGGCATAAAAGACCTTGGATTTTCTTCCCGTATGGTCTTTTTCCATGCCGCTACCTTTTCGTAAATACGGGGAACCCGCGTTTTAAGTTTTTCTTCTGACCAAATTTCAGCCTTGATAACTGCGTTATTTCACCCTTCCTTTTTCTCTTTTCCGTAGGATAATGGAGGAGAATGCATGTAGTTTTTACCACCATGTGCAGGAGCCTCAGAGCCTGCCTGCTGTTATGGTTGTTGCCGCTGCCGCTTGCGGCGCAAGAGCAATACCTGCAGCTTAAAGCCGCGATCCAGGTAAGTTCCACTATCAGCGAAGGTCAGTATTCTCTCAAAGTGATTGCCCGTACTGCACGGGAAAAAGGTATTGAGGTTTTGATTCCCGCGGACAGAAGCAACATGCGCTGGGAGTATGGACTGCGGCCTCTGCCGAAGCTTATCAGAAAAAAAGTAGAGCACCCTTCGATTCTTTCCTATGGAGCCAGCCGTTACCTGAGCGATATTGCCTCGATTAAGCAGCAATTTCAAGATCTTATCGTCATTCCCGGATTGGAGGCGACGCCGCATTACTATTGGCAGGGTTCACCTTTGGCAGGAAATCTCACCATGTACGGCTGGCATAAGCACCTGCTTGTTATGGGCCTGGAAGATGTCGAGGATTACCGGAAGCTTCCGGTTATCGGAAATGAAAAGGGTTTACGCACAGGGTTAAATTTACTCTCGTTATGGCCCCTGCTTTTATTTGCAGGAGGCTTCTGGTGCCTGAAAAGGCGTAAATACCACTATCGCGATTCCAAGGGTAAGCCACTTGGGCCTTATTCAGCCAGGCTGCGGATTGCGGGCATAGCGCTTATCCTTATCAGCCTCCTATTTTTTATTAATAACTGGCCTTTTTGCAACTATGCTTTTAACCAATACAGCGGCGATTTAGGAACGTATCCCTACCAGAATTTTATTGATTATGTAAGCGGCAGGGGAGGATTGGTATTTTGGCTGCATCCTGAAGCTGGGTATGAGCGTCAATACCATGAAGTGGATTTTTTTACACCCGCCCATCCTCAGTTACTGATGGATACGACTGGTTATACCGGCTTTGCTCTGTTATACGAGGGCGCCAAAACCGTAGGCAGCGTAGGTGGTATTTGGGATAAAATTCTGCTGGAGTATTGCCGGGGTTTACGGCAGGAGCCTGTATGGGCCATAGGCGCGTTAGGCTTTGAAAGCGGGGGCTTAAGCGAGCGCCTCAGCGATTTACAAACCGTGATTTTAGCTAAAGCCAGAACCGCTTCCTCTGTCCTTGAGGCTATGCGTTTAGGCAGGATGTACGTAGCTTCCGGTGAAAAGAGTCTGGACTTCAGGCTTTCCGACTTTTTGATTCAGGATGAGTCAGGTGGCCTTGGCGCGGTAAGCGGCGATGAGTTGGCCCTTAAGGGTTTTGCGCGCATTCATATTGCCGGAGGTTTTTCCAAAGATGATCAGCCGCTTACGGTAACTCTGATAAAAAATGCGAGCCCCGTTAACACCTTTAAGGTGCAGTCTCCGTTTGATATCACCTACGTTGACCAGATTCCCTCAGAGGCCAAGTCCTATTACCGCCTGGTCATTACCTCCCGAGGCCTTATTTTTTTTACTAATCCGATATTTATTAATTATTAAGCTCCAAAGTTTTTCATGGTAACTGTATATTCTATTAAACTGGTATTATAGATTTTAACCGCTAATGAGATTAAATATTATAACTCATTGTTATTCAAGAAGATAAAATTTTATGCGAAAAACTTGACAAGTATATATTTAAATGGTATATTTTTAACTGGTTAAGCAATTAATCGCCAGCGCAGCCCCGGCTTTGAAACTGAGGTGTTCATTGTATGATACCCAGGCCAGATAATACTGAGATTAAGGGACATAATGACAGCATTGTTTATTCTATTGGAAAGCTGTACGTGCTTCTGAACCAGTATTTCAGCGGTGTTTATGGCCCCTTTGGCTTGAATCCGGCTAAATTTAACCTCCTGATGTTTATTAAACATATAGGTAAGGAAAAGGGCATTTCCCAGAACCAGCTTAAGAACATGCTCTATGTTTCAGCGGCCAACATCACTAAACTCATAGACGGCCTGGAGAGGCAGGGTTTAACCCGTCGGGTTCCTTCGCCGCAGGACCGGAGGGTAAATTTGATTACTATTACTCCAGAAGGTTCAAGGCTTCTGGATAGGGTATGGCCGGAACATGTAAAAGCGCTCAACAGCCTGCTTGAGCCCTGCGATACCGAAGCCAAGAAGAGTTTCAGTGAATACCTTGAGCGGTTTATCAGTGACCTGGCACCCAAGACCAAACATGCATGAATAATTACCGCAGACTTTTCCAGAACCGGGATTTTTCAGCGCTCTGGCTGGGCCAGTTTGTTTCGAGTCTGGGGGACCGTTTTACCCAGATGTCGCTGTTGACCATAGTCATGGTCCTGAGCCAGGACAGCGGCGAGAAAATGGCCTGGGTTACTTTCTACAGCCTCCTTCCTTTTTTATTATTCGGGCAGCTCTTCGGGGCCTTGAGCGACCGTCTCAGCCGTAAGAAAATAATGATTGCCGCTGATATCCTGCGGGCCGGGCTTGTCGCCAGCATTCCTTTCGTCAACCGCTACACCGGTTCGTTGTTTTTCCTCAACGCCATCATATTCTGCGTGGGTACGCTCTCCGCGCTTTTTTCTCCGGCAAAAATGGCTATAATTCCCACCTTGGTTGAGAAAGAACGCCTGCTGGGAGCAAACTCCCTGGTCGCTTCCTGCGGCATGGCAGCAACACTCCTGGGTACGTTCATCGCCGGTTTTATCATTAAGGTACTCGGCCCCTACCCCAGTTTTTATTTAAACGCTCTTACCTACCTGATTTCAGCCCTGATGATCGTCGGTATCCAAAGAGGGAGCACCCGCGTAAGCGGCCAGCCGCAAGTTTCCCGTAAAATTTTTGACGACATCAAGGAAGGTCTTGGATTCATTAACCGTCACCAGCTGGTGTTAAGAATCGTACAGCTTAGCGCGGTTTTTTCTTTTTGTTCGAGTGTCTTTTACATCACCATCCTCAATTACAGCACCACGGTCCTGGGCCTTTCCTCAGCCGGTTACGGTATATTACTGGCTTGCCTGGGGCTGGGATTATGCTCGGGAGCATTACTGCTGGGCAAGCGCATCGGCAGACTCAATTATAACCGAATACTGATGCTGGGTTTCTTCCTGGTGGCCTGCATGAATTTTTTCTTTCTCTTGCAGCCTGATTTTTTTACCTCAATCGTTTTTCTGGTTATCGGCGGTGCGGGCGCATCTCTGGTTATGGTGACCCTGGATTCGCTGTTACAGCGCTCTGCTCCTGATTCCCGGCGGGCCAGTGTATTCGCTGCCCGCGGCATTGTCGGAAACGGCCTGTTTCTGGCGAGCCTGGTTATGGTAGCACAGTTACTTAAGTGGTTTCCAGCTTCGCTGCTTTTTTATATCGTGGGACTTGCGAGTTTGTGCACCACGGTCCTTATTTATTTAGGGAGCGGCCCCTTTGGCTACCGGCTGATGAAAGGATTCCTGCGGCTGTTTTTTAGAATATGGTTCGACCTGAAAGTAAAGGGTGGCGAGCACCTGCCCTCGCACGGCCGGGTGATACTCGCCGGTAACCACACTAGTCTTTTGGACGGGCTGGTAGTGATGGCCGCTTACCCTCACCAGGTGTATTTTCTTGTGGCAGACAGCGTCTTTAAAGTAAAATTCGTTGGCTTCCTTGCCCGGCAATTCGGCTTTATTCCCATCAGGCGCCAAGGCTTAAACAAGGAAGCCATCCGCGAAGCAATCAGGATATTGGAAAGCAGGCACAGCATCGGCATATTTCCTGAAGGGAGGATTTCGCCGCACGGCCAGCTCCTCGAGGGTAAAAAAGGTGTCGCGGTCATAGCTAAAAAGACCAACACCCCGGTTATTCCTTTTGCCATCGAAGGCGCGCGTTACGCCTGGCCGCTTTCCCAGAAATACCCGCGCCGGCACCCTCTGGAAATCAGCTTTGGAGCGCCGCTTGACGTGCGGGAGTATGCAATGACCGATGAGCTTGCCCGTGATGTGATGGAAGAGATTAAAAAAATCAAGGACCAGGCTGAATGGGAAGGCCTGTTGGAGGTTGACCCAAATATTATTGTCCGGCATTTGCTCCATTTCAGCTGACACGGTTAACCATGCCTCCGGAGAAAGTTATGCGCCGCGAACAGGGGATGCTTACTACCAGCGATAATCAAAAAATCGCCTACACGCATTTACGTAACGGCCATTCCCGTGTGGTCATCATCGCGCATGGATTCTATAATAGCAAAGACGCTGTCCTCCTGCAGCAGCTGGCCGCGGCGGTCAGTGTCGCTTACGATGTCATGCTTTTTGATTTCCGCGGCCACGGAAAAAGTTCTGGCTTTTTTAGCTGGATGAGCAAAGAGGTCTGCGATATCGAAGCGGTGCTCAGTTACCTCCAGGGAAAATACCGCAGCATCGGCGTGATTGCTTTTTCGCTCGGTGGCAGCATCTGGATAAACGCTCTTTCCCAAAAACCGCGAGTCGACTCTTTAATCTGCGTCAGCGCTCCGTCTTCGTTTGAGAAAATCGATTACCGCTTCTGGGCCTTAAACTGGGACGAGGATATCATCTATACGCTTTTGAGTCCGGAAGGAAGAAAAGGCAAAGGCATCCGGCCTGGGCCGTTCTGGCTCAAGAAGTCCAAACCCATCGATCTGGTGGCTAAGCTTACCGTACCCACGCTCTACATTCACGGCGATAAAGACTGGGTCATCGACCCCTGGCATTCAAAAACTTTATATGAGAGAGCTACCTGCCGCAAAAAATTGGTTATTATCGAGGGTGGTTCCCATGCGGAATACTTGTTACGCAATCATCAAGAAAAATTTATTGCCGAGATACGGACATGGTTGCAGGAGACGTTAAAGGAGGTCAAATGAGGCCTTTTTGCTCGCTCACTCGTAAAAAGGCCAAGTCTCATTGAAGGAGGGTTAGCATGAAGAGCTTTTTGATAACCATCGGTCAACTCGGACTGTCATTAGGGCTCTACGGTATGGGTGTTATCTATTTTGGTCTGGCGCTTTCCCCCGGAGTTTACATCGTGTTAAATATCTGGAAGTTCACCAGCGGCTGGGAGCAATTATTGCCAGCGCGTTGCGTTATGCTGGGTATGGGCGTTGCTTTGGGCTATTTTCTATTCGGCCTCACCATGGTTTTTCTGATAGGATTGACCAGAGTCGCACTCGGCCTGCGGCTGAAAGAGGGTGTGCACAATATGTTTTCGGCTGAGGCGGCGAAATGGGCGCTGATCAGTTCTCTCTATCTCATGATTAATTTTACCTTTATCTATTTCATACTGCTTACGCCGTTCGCCAATTGGCTGCTGGCGATGTTAGGCGCCAAAGTAGGTAAAAACGTCCAGATTAATTCCAAGTTTATCTTTGACGCAACCCTCCTTACCATCGGCGACAATACGGTTATCGGCGGCGGAGCCATCATTATCGGCCATCAGGTCGAGCGCGGTCGGCTTAAGCTGAAAAAAGTCACCATAGGCAAAAACGTCACCATCGGTTCAAATTCCATAATCACTCCCGGCTGTGAGATCGGCGATGGAGCCATCATCGGCGCGGGAGCGGTATTGCTTAAGAACACCAAAGTCGGTCCCCGCCAGGTCTGGTACGGTATTCCAGCCAGAAACGTGCGGGACCGCAAGCTTAGTTCTTCCACCTCCGAGGTGGCATGAAAAAGGTATTTATAAATATAGAATAATTCGTCGCTGGTCTAAGCTTTTAAGGGCAGGGGGTGTCGCATGAAAAAAGAAGTAAATTTAGAAGCGGTAACTATTCTCGGTTTACTCTACATCCTTACCAGAAAATATGGAATCAAGACTGCCCTGCAGATCAAGGATAAAGACGGTCTGCACCGGCTCAGTTATGACGAACTGCGCGAGCGTTCAGTCGGGGTATCTTCTTTTCTTATTGAACAGGGCCTCGAGCCGGGAACGCACATGGCAATTCTCACTGAAAACCGTCCCGAATGGGCAGTGGCTTTTTTTGGCATCATTTCAGCGGCCTGCGTCACTATTCCCATCGACGCCAAACTTTCCCTGACCGAGATTCTGTTCATCCTGAATGATTCCCAGGCGCGCTGCCTTTTTGTTTCAAAGAAATTCCTGGGTGAAATCCTTTCACACCGCCAAGCCCTGAGCGGACTTACCCATATCATCTGCCTCGATGAGAGCGTTGAGCAAGGAGTCCTACGCATGGCTGATTTGCGCTATGCAGACGGCCGGGCCCGCAACCGACCCGAGGCAGTCAAACCTGAAAATACGGTGTTAATCGTTTATACCTCAGGGACGAGCGGCGTGGCAAAGGCAGTCGAGCTTACCTATACTAATTTATTATTTGAGGCGATGTCGCTGTACGAGCTTATTGGTTTCAGCCCCGAGGATTCGTTTGTGTCGATTCTGCCGCTTAACCACATGCTTGAGATAACCGGCGGCCTGATCGCTCCTTTGTACGGCGGCTCGACCGTCACCTACTGCCCCAGCCTAAAGCCGGCCCAGATTATTTCCCTGATGAGCGAGACCAGGGCGACCGGGATGGTATGCGTGCCGCTGGTGTTGCGGATGTTCTATAACGGCATCCTGAAAGAGATTGAAAAATTACCTCGTTTGCAACAGCGCCTCTTCAAGATTTTGCAGGGGATTTCGGCGTTTTTCCTGGGCTTTAAGATCAGAGTAGGCACGTTTCTTTTTCAAGGCCTTCACCGTAAATTCGGCAAAAAATTCAAATATTTTGTTTCCGGGGGCGCACCCCTTGACGTTGCTTTAGAGAAAGATTTCGACGTGCTGGGCTTTATTATCCTGCAGGGCTACGGATTGACTGAGACTTCTCCGGTGGTTTGCGTGAATACTCCCCGAAAAAGGAAGCACGGCTCAGTAGGCCAGCCCCTGAGAGGAGTCGAGATACAAATATTGAAATCAAGCTCTGATGCCGTTGAGGGCGAGATTTTAGTGAGGGGCCCGAATGTGATGAAAGGCTATTGC
>CAYNSZ010000021.1:8102-12395 GCA_964400075.1 uncultured Planctomycetia bacterium | reverse complement strand
AACCCGGTTTTAAACGGATGGTTCATGGTATTTAACATACCAGATTCCCTGCCGCTTGTCCAGCAAATCTGGCGGGTTAATTTATGGTGTAACAAACTTCAGCTAATAAGGTATTTCCTGCCAATTGCTGAGGTAACGAAAGGTATCCGGAGAAAAACCGCCATAGGCGCCAAAGGCAGCGTCAATAGCCCCCTGATCGTAAGCAATATTATCACCTACGCCAGTAAGCTTGGTCTCTCCATCGTCAGGGTCATAAATAAATATAGCGCCATTCACAACGTTATTTCCGTTTATCATTTTATTGCCGCCGTTAATCCAGATTATGCCTTCGAAATGCCCACCCTCAATGGTAAATGTCCCGTTACTGTTATAGGTTCCGTCATCACGCTGAAAATCAACAACCAGTATACCGCTACCCGTCCAATTATTCGAGGCTATTTTTAGATCTCCGTTATCCATATCAATCCAGGTAATTCCGTCAACCGGGGTAGGATCGTTGGGCGCATCGGTATAAACGTGAGTAGCTATGTTTTTCATGTCTGCCTCCGACATATGAAAGACCTCTGTGAAAAGAGGGGCATAGCCTTCAGTATAGCTGTCATCAGGCTCAATGTGATCGGCCAATCCCCCTCCACCGGGAGCTGACAGAGTTCCGGTCGTCTGAATCGCTTTCATAACGTTCGGTCCCAGCTCCACCTGAATTTTTCTGTTTTTTGAACTGACCGTACCGATTGACTCGATAATCCAGCGATAGGAAAATCCCGGCTTAAGCTCAGTAGTAACGGTATAGGTTCCGTTACCCAACGGAATACTTGCCGCCGAATACGGACTTGAAGGAGTAAAGTTAAAGAAAGCCCGGGCGATTCCTGCTTCAGTAAGCCAGAAGGCCTGGCCGGATTGCGTTGCCTTGACCACCTCAACTCCGCTGAAGGTCTGAAGGCTCATGAGGCCGAGCCCGAAAATGGTAATTACTGAGGTCATGATAATAACGATGATTAAAACCGATGATTTTTTTCTTCGCATATTTTCTCCTTTTTATATAAGGCTAATTGCGAAAGCGCACCGTTGACTGGACCGTGGTTGAAACTCCCGCGTCGGCTAAAACCATATCAATGGCGACCAGACGCGCTGTGCTGTCTTTTGAAAAACTAAGGCTGTTGACGCATGGCCCGGTAAGAGCGGTTTCGTCGCCGGAAGCCGATGTGTCAGGATCATACATAATTTGGGAAGCG
The DNA here is from genome assembly GCA_964400075.1 of uncultured Planctomycetia bacterium. Taxonomy (GTDB): domain Bacteria; phylum Omnitrophota; class Gorgyraeia; order Duberdicusellales; family 4484-171; genus JAFGHG01. Next base: position 11,163 of record CAYNSZ010000021.1, on the reverse strand, counting down.
TTTAAGTAAAACGATTCGTGAGAAACAGTCAGGGTTGAACCGGAAACGGTTATTTGCGTGTCCGACGCCTCATGTATCGTCCGGTCAAACATATCCAAGGCGTGAGTTGCGTCCCGCTGGACATTTACTTTGACCTGTTCCCGCAACGAAATCATAACGACATAATATAAAAACGTTCCCGCGGTCAAGCAGAAAATAGCGGTTAGAATCATACCCATGCAGAGTTCAACCAGGGTAAACGAACGCTTGGATGGGGCTGACAGTCTTGGCATAGGCTAATATTCAGGAACGTAGGTTACCAAGCTCACCCTCTGGTTTGAGTCGGGACGAAACCCCACTTGCACCTCAAGACGCAGATAGTCATAAGAGTCGGTACCGCCATCATCATCGACATATTGGACCATCGTGGTCATCGGCATATCAATACCGTTAATATTTACTGTTTCGCCCGGATCTGTCTCATAAACAAACCAGTCTGAACCATTAATGTAATAAATCGAATAATCATACGCCAGAGGCGTTATATTATCATAATCTGCGCCCGAAAGACGCTCCAGACGCGCGTTGGCCACTTCTAAAGTAACCCGTTTGTTCTTTTGAATAGCAATATCCCCGGAGGGAAAATAAAGCATTGCCCCTGCCCCTACAACAACGGCTAACAGTATGACCATGGCAACTAAAACCTCAACAAGAGTGGCGGCGCAGGTTTTAGTGCCTAAATCACAACATCGAAAGAGAGAAGCATATTTCATTGGCTCAATGCTCCGATGAAGGCATCTGATTCAAGTACAAAAAGAGCAAACCCTGTTCTTTGCTGCTGAGTTCTACCGTGTCCTGGTTTATTTTATGAACCATAAAATGAGAAATGGTGTCGCCCTCGCTCACGATAATGTTATTAATAACTGCCAGGGACTGGTGAACAGACCAGATAATACCCATGAGGGTAAAATCAGTCTTGGTAGTCGAGGAAGCGATAAAAGCACCTCCCTTTTTTTTCTGCTCAAGCGACACGCAAAGCTGGTTGAGGCGCTTAATCAATTCCTCAAGGGTTTCGCTTTTTTTTATCTGGCTATGCGGTAATGCCAGCCAGCGGTATGGTAAAACTATGCCAATCGCGGCGGCAGCTATGCCGAATGCTCCGAGAAGGAGGTATGAACGCAAAAACATATGAAGATATCGATGCTTTATGTTTTTGTCCATTTTTTAAACGCCAGGGATACAGACCGTCCCCTAAAAGCAAAAATACGATAAGCGACAGTCCAGCTGGTAAATCAGTTCTGGTTGTGTCTGGATTGCTCGCACATTGATATCGTCAGTCGCAAAAAAATAATCAGAAGCGTAGGCGTCATCAAGGAAACGTGAAACAGTTTTTATGTCTCCCTGGGTCTGGAACTTAATTTCAAAATTCCTGCCCCGGGATTGTTCCTTTGATTTCGCCTCGGTTATGTCCAGCGACTCAAGAACTAACTGGTTACGCTGAGTTATTTGACTAAAGTAGGTATTGAGCGAACCAATGGCGTCAACCGCAGCTGTTGGGCAACTATGTAATTCAATGAGCTGTTTTGCCTTATAAATTTCCTGAACCACGATTGGCTTTAAAACAAAGAATGATTGTTTTTCATCAAGCTCTTTGCGGGCCGCGCTGAGCTTGCCTGAGCAGACATTAAAAAATAAAAGTAATACGAGCAGGGGGCAGACCAAAAATAGCACAAGCCGCCGCCAGCTGCAGATAAAAAATCCAAGATCAAATCGAAAAAAATAATTCATGATGCCAGTTTGCAATAAAATGATAAAATAAAAAACGTCTGGCCTTCGCGACGCTCGCGTTTACTGCCGCTTGACTCAATCTCACCCAACCCTGACGCCGCAAATTTTTCCTTAACTGTTTCAATAATTCCCGAGCCGCTGCCAGAGCTTGAACTCTCATTAACGGCAAGGACTATTTCGAAATTAATGCGGCTGTCGGCAGCATTGAAGGTAACATTATCCAGGTAGACATCTTTGGGCAGCCCTTGTGAAAGCTCATGGATAACCGAACCGAAATCATATCGGTTCCTCAACGCTTCATCAAAGGCCCCGAGGCGCTGAATGTTCTCATCAAGAACAGTGCGCATTTCAAAAGGTTGGGTGAAATCTATGGCTAAGTTACGGGCCTGGGCTTGTAAAGAAACCTCGGCTGCTTTTATGTCGGCTTTATACCGCTGAAGGCTTCCATAGCCGGCAGAGGCGCCGAGGGCCATTGCCGCTAAGACAAGGCTGCTCATCATCAGATACCCGTACATAACCATAAATATGAGCCGACGGGCTTGATAGTTGAGTGCACTTTTTTTTATGAGATTAATCTTATAATTCATCCTGCCGCACCCTTTTGATAAATCAGACCTAAACTGATAGCGTATAATGTGCCGTCAACTCCTGGGCCATGTCTTGGAGCCCTATCAACTGAAAGCTCAGCGAGGGGATCCCACGCCTCAATAGGAACGGATATCTTTTTGCGCAATTCATCTAAAAAATGTCTATCCCTTGAAAATAACCCGGAAAGATAAATCTTCGCAACCGGATGGCGGCGTAATTCGTAATGATAAAATTTTAAACTCATCTGAATATCATCGGCAAGCCCAGAAACTTTTTGCTGCCAACTGGCGTCAAAAGAGTAGAGTTGCCGGGGAAGAATAAACCCTCCTTCATCGATTATCGCAAAATCAACGGTCCGGCTATTGGTATAGACAAGTCCCGTTGCGCTCTCTTTAGGAATGTTTTTAAGCTCAAAAAAAAGATTAGCCAGAGCCATGCAGCCCACGTCAACGATGACCGGATAGAGGCCGGCCTGGGTCAACAGGCCAACATGGTTTCTCACTTCGCGGCGAAGAGCTGCGACCAAAACCCCTTCTTGAATCAGAGCCGGGTCGCCGGCAATTGATGGCGTGGGTTGCTCGTAGAGATGCCAATCAATACTCAATTCCTGTGCCGGATGCTGCAAGAGCTCCTCAGCTTCAAGCTGCAACACCTTCTCTAATTCCTTGTGGACGATATTGGCGTAGCGAAAATACTTAAGATGAAT
>CAYNSZ010000021.1:7641-8010 GCA_964400075.1 uncultured Planctomycetia bacterium | reverse complement strand
TTTGTTTTTTTTTCAAACCCCAGCCGAGAGATTTTTCTTTTTTTCCTGGCATCTGGCATGAGTAAGACAGCACAAAAGTAGTCCTCCCCAATATCCAGGCCGACAACTTTTTCGTGTTCAAAAAATCGTCTACTTAGGTCAGTAAAAATCATAGAGGCGGCAATTCACTCAAGCGTCTGGCTACACAAGTACTTTTGGAAGTACCATTGCCCTGGACAGCTTTGCCTCACAAAATTAAATGCATGAACACTTAGTAGCTACGGGTCCAGTCTCCATCTTGATTTAACGAAACTGAATGCGCTAACCCACAAACTTTGTCGCATTGCGGTGCAGTACAGGCAGCACAAGCGGGGTTATCAAAGGTGCACG
>CAYNSZ010000021.1:1964-7620 GCA_964400075.1 uncultured Planctomycetia bacterium | reverse complement strand
AGTGTAATTTGCGTCGCTAAAAAATGTTCCCAGCAAATCATCGGTTTCTATCCCGGAAACTCTATCCGCAACAGCCCCTGCGGCAAGTGTCGGGTAGTCCTTATCGTGTTCTGCGTAATAAACTCGAAGTGCACTGCGTACCGTACCTAAGGCTGCTTCTGCCTCAGTTGCATAAGCCCTAATTTTATTACCCGTCATCAAGGGAATAAGCGCAACTGCCAAGATTGCCACGATAATGGCAACAATCATCAATTCAATAAGCGTGAACCCCTTTTTAAACCTATTCATAGTAACCCTCCTTATGTTTATCTCATCTTTACCGCTTGAACTTACACTTGCAACTGCGTTTTTTTAAGTAGTCACCTCACCTCCTTGCTAACCACCACGCATAGACATGGCTATCTTAAACACCGGAACGTAAATTGCAAGAATTAATACCAAAATCAGGGCCCCAAAAAAAGATATGGCTAACGGCTCAAACAGCGAGGTTAAAACCAAAACTGTGGTTTCAACCTGATCATCATACATGTTGGAAACGCTGTCAAGCACTTCAGGCAATTGGCCCGATACCTCGCCGGCTGAGACAAGCTGAACCAATAACGAAGGAAAGTTTTTATCTGCGGCCAGAGTTTCGGTAATAGTTGCGCCGGTTGTGATTTTATCGCGTACTTTGGCAAAGCAGGCCTCAAGCACCCGGTTGTTACAGACTCGCGCCGCAATATCAAGCGCTATCCCTATGGCCACTCCGCCCCGTAATAGTACCGAAAGAGTGCGGCAAAACCGGGAAAGGATGGCTTTACGCACCAGATAGCCGAACAACGGCATAGTTAAGACAAACGCGTCAATACGATAACGTACGAACTTGGCTTTCTTATAAAGATATCCTAGATAGATCCCGCCACCGATACCGACAACAATAACTAAGGGTAGCAGACGCACCAGTACACGGTTAACACCAAAAACGACTCGGGTAATAAGCGGCAGTTGGGCACCGAAACCGGTAAAAAGGCTCTCAAAACGGGGCAGGAGAAAAAAACTGCTGATAATAATCGCCAACATCATAAATATCATTATAAAAATAGGATAAGCCGTAATGCTGCGGATTTTTTGGTGTAGGCGCTGCAAGCGCTCAAAATGCAAAGCGATATAATTAAGAGTATTGGAAAGATTTCCCGATTCCTCCGCCGAACGTATGAGGGCAATAAAAACCGGTGAAAAAATATTTGCATATTTTGCCACGGCGTCAGAAAAGGGCATGCCCTGGTTGATATTGTCAATGGCTTCATTGATGACTGAACGCAAATGAGGCGTGTCCATATCGCTGGCAATGCCGCGCAGGGCTTGCAAAATCGGGATACGGGAATTCACCAGCACCGCCAGCTGGCGGCAGAAAACAGCGATTTCGTTCAAGGAGACTTTTTTATACCTAAGATGTTTTTTAATATGTTCATTGATGTGTATTTTTTTTGTACCCCTGCCTGCCGCTTCAAGGTTGTCATCGGCTGTTGACAAGGCCATGACAGTAAGACCCTGCTCACGCAAAGAATAAAGAGCTTTAGTGCGCGATTCAGCATATAAGGAGTCCCTGACTTCGCTGCCCTTTTGATCCTTTGCGATATAAGTGTATTGGATCACGTTGTGACAGGCTTTATTGTGTTATTTCTACCGGCGGAGAGACATCGAGGACTTCCTCGATGGTTGTAGTGCCGTCTTTGACTTTCTTTAAGGCATTGGCAAAAAGCGTCTCCATGCCCAGCTCAATAGCTTTTTTGCGAAATAAGGTCTCGCCTTCTTCTTCATGGACCATCTGCTGGATAGGGGTCGTTGCCTCGAGAAATTCAAAAATACCGGTCCGACCGCTGTAGCCGCTGTTAAAACAGCGTTTACAGCCCTCCCCCTTCCAGAAACTCCAGCTCGAGGCGTCAGGATACATCATTTCAAGAAGCCTGCTTGCCTCTTCGCTCGGTTTCGCTTCTGTTTTACATTCAGGACAAATCATACGCACCAATCTCTGCGAGATAACCAGACGCACCGTCGCAGCGATAAGGTATGGCTCAAGGCCTATATCCCTAAGCCGGCAGAAAGCGCTGGTTGCGTCGTTGGTATGCAAGGTACTAAGGACAAGATGACCGGTAAGCGCGGCTCGAATGGCAATACGTGCTGTCTCCAGGTCGCGTATCTCTCCCACCATAATGATATCCGGGTCCTGACGCAGGATAGAACGCAGGGCGTTGGCAAAGGTGAGGTCTATTTGGGGTTTAATTTGTATCTGGTTGATTTCTTCGATCAAGTATTCAACAGGGTCTTCCACGGTCTGGATATTGAGCGTAGGGGATTTTAAAAAATTCAAAGCGCTGTATAAGGTAGTCGTTTTGCCAGAGCCGGTAGGACCGGTCAAAAGCATGATGCCGTGAGGCTGCTTGAGTATACGCTGGAAACGAACGAGCATGTCATCGTCAAACCCGATATCTTTCATGTCGATAAGGTAACTGCTGCGGTCTAAAATGCGCAGAACCAGCTTTTCGCCGCAGACTTCCGGCAGCGATGAAACGCGCACGTCAATAGTGCGTCCGTTGACTTTGAACTTAAACCTGCCATCCTGGGGCAGGCGCCGTTCAACGATATCCATGGTAGCGAGAATTTTAATACGGGTGACAATAGCCTGATAAAGGCTTTTCGGCGGCGGGGTAACTAAACGAAGGAGCCCGTCAACGCGAAGACGCACTACCACGGCATGTTCAGCCGGCTCAAAATGTATATCGCTTGCCCGGTCACGCACTGCCTGAAGCAGAAGAAGATTCACGAATTTGACTACTGGTGCATCGTTGGCAAGCATACGCAACTGCTCGGTATCGATGCTGCGCTCGTCAACGGTCGAGCTAATGCGTTCGGTTTCAATGGCGACTAAATTCTTCAGGCTGGTTTCAATATGCGCTTCTTCGCGGTAATACTTATCGATAGCGGCAACGATTTTCTCCTTGCCGCTCACTCCCCGGTATACCATACACCCGGTGAGCATCCGCACGGCGTCAATCGCCTCTACATTGAGGGGATCCTGCATGGCAATCGTTATAGCCTGGGGGGTGCGCTCCACCAGTATAAAGCAAAATTTACGCGCCAACGGTTCGGGGATAAGACGAAGATCCTCCTGGGTGAGTACGAAATCATCGCCAAGCTCGTAATAAGGAATTTCCAGCTGTTCGGAGAGGGCCACGGCAACATCATTGCTTGACAAAAACCCCATATCCACGACGAGCTCCCCTAAAAAATGGGCTGATTTTGTTCCCTTTTGCGCTTCAAGGGCTCGAGAAAGTTGTTGGTGAGTGAGCCTGCCAGATTTAAGAAAAATTTCACCTAAGCTAATGGTATCCATGGTGTTATAAAAAAAACCTAAATCTATCGCCTCCCAGCAATAAATTTAGGTTAAACGCCAAATACATAACATATTTTTTAGAAAAAATCAAGCACCCACTTACCCTCTCCCCAGAAAAAACTGCCCCTAGATACTTAAAGATATATTACACTAACCTTACCCCCCGTACAGTTAGGTTTTAATATGAGTCAACGGGCCCATAATTATTGTCGAGAAAAACATTTACACGTTGCAGGTGCCCAATTTTACCACTTTGTCGTTATTTTACAAGAAAAAGATTTCGTGCGTGCCAGTTAAGTCTTCAACTCATACCCGATATACTTAACTTAGTGCTTGACTAATCCAGGAAACTATCGGATAATCTACTGAAATTCATGGGCCAGGTATCATCCATTGTGCCAACCGCAGCGTTCCTTCGGGACAAAAAAGTGAGGAACGCTTTTTTTATGCCTTGCCGATTAAAACAACTGCGTTGTGCTTGATTAAGTTTTTTTTGACACCGGATGATTAAACTATTCGCACAGTATGCCTACAGGATAAGCATTACTTTAGGTAGAAGCGCCAAACAGGCGAAAGGAGTAGAGCATGCCCCGGCGTAAGGATATCAAAAAAGTATTAATCATCGGTTCAGGGCCGATCATCATCGGTCAAGCCTGCGAATTCGATTATTCAGGGACCCAGGCCTGTAAAGCCCTGCGGGAAGAAGGCTATGAAGTCGTGCTGGTCAATTCAAATCCCGCCACGATCATGACTGATCCGGGCATGGCCGATAAAACCTATATTGAGCCGTTAAATCCGGAAAGTTTGGAGAAGATAATCCAAAAAGAACGGCCGGACGCTCTTCTTCCCAATTTGGGCGGCCAGACCGGGCTTAACCTCGCCTCAAGCCTTCATCGCTTGGGTGTCTTAAAAAAATACGGGGTTGAAATCATCGGGGTCAAAGAGGACGCCATTGAACGGGGGGAAGACCGGCTCGCTTTTAAAGAGACAATGAAAAAGCTCAATATCCCGATTCCTGAATCTGATATCTGCCAATCAGTTGAAGAAGCTGAACAAATAGCAGAAAGGCTTAAGTTTCCGGTGGTTTTGCGGCCGGCGTACACCCTGGGTGGGACTGGCGGCGGAATAGCTTATAATGTGGAAGAGCTGCGTATCATCGCCAACCGCGGCCTTGCTGCCAGCCTCGTCCATCAGGTGCTGGTTGAGGAATCGGTGTTGGGATGGGAGGAACTGGAGCTGGAAGTGGTCCGGGACCAGAAAAATCAGAAAATAACCGTCTGCTTTATCGAGAACATCGACGCTATGGGCGTTCATACCGGAGATAGTTTTTGCGCCGCGCCCATGCTCACCGTGCCTGAGACCTTGCAGAAAAAAATGCAGGAGTTTTCTTATAGGATTGTTGAGGCCATCGGCGTGGTCGGCGGGACCAATATCCAGTTCGCGCATAATCCGGCAGACGACCGCCTGGTTGCCATTGAGATCAACCCCCGGACCTCCCGTTCATCCGCGCTTGCCTCCAAAGCTACCGGTTTTCCCATTGCCAGGATTTCTACGAAACTGGCCGCGGGCTTAAACCTCGATGAGATTCCTTACTGGCGCAAAGGCACCTTGGAACAATACGAGCCCTGGGGAGAATATGTAGTCATTAAATTCGCCCGCTGGGCTTTCGAGAAGTTCCCTAAAGCCCAGGACATTCTCGGTACCCAGATGAAAGCGGTCGGTGAAGTGATGAGCATCGGGAAGACCTTTAAAGAGGCATTTCAGAAATCAATACGCTCGCTGGAGATAGGCCGTTACGGTTTAGGGGTAGAGAAGTTTAAGGCGCTGCCCCTGGAAGTGCTGCGGGCAAAATTAGCGAATCCTTCCAGTGAACGGATATTCCTGATGTATGAAGCGCTACGCCGGCGCATTCCCGTTGAAGAACTTCACCGCGTTACCTATATCGGGAGCTGGTTTATCAAGGAGATGAAGGAGCTGGTTGAGTTTGAAGAACAGCTGCTCGCTGGCTCGTGGGAATCTTTATCTTCAGAGACATTAATCAAAGCGAAAGAATGGGGATTCTCCGACCGCTACCTGGCCGGCCTTTTACATGTCAAAGAAGCCCAGGTCAGAGAACGTCGTATGGCCTTGGGCGCGGTCAGCCGTTTCGACGCGGTGCCGGTCAGCGGGGTAAAAAACGCCGCGTATTATTATTCTACGTATATCAGCCGGGATACGGTCGCGGTATCGGCCAATAAAAAAATACTCATTCTGGGCGGCGGCCCCAACCGTATCGGCCCGGGC
>CAYNSZ010000021.1:391-1922 GCA_964400075.1 uncultured Planctomycetia bacterium | reverse complement strand
AGGGTATGAATCGATTATGATCAACTGCAATCCCGAGACGGTTTCGACTGATTATGACACTTCCGATAAACTTTATTTCGAACCCCTGACGGTTGAAGATGTCCTGGCCATTTACGAAAAGGAAAAGCCCGAGGGTATTATCGTGCAGTTTGGCGGCCAAACCCCGCTGAATATCGCCCAGGAGCTGAAAGATAACGGCTGCCGGATTGTCGGGACTTCTCCGGAGAGCATACGTCTTGCTGAGGATAGGGAGTATTTCCGGCAGCGCATGATTAAGCTGGAAATCCCCCAGCCGGAGAGCGGCACTGCCCGTTCCCTGGATGAGGCGGTTGCCATTGCTCAGCGCATCGGCTATCCCCTTATGGTGCGGCCGTCATTTGTGCTTGGCGGCAGGGGCATGGAGATTATTTATGATGAGCAGATGCTTCGTAAGTACGCTGAGGAAGCGATTGCCATAAGTCCCGAATATCCCATGCTGATTGACCGCTTCCTGGAGCAGGCAATCGAAACAGAGGTGGACGCGCTCTGTGACGGGACTGATACCTTTGTCGCGGCGGTCATGGAGCATATTGAGCTCGCCGGGGTCCATTCCGGAGATTCAGCCTGCGCCATCCCTACCAGGACTATAAAGCAGGAACATATCAAGACCATCGAGGATTTTACCTGCCGGATCGCCAGCGAGTTGAAGGTGATCGGCTTGATCAATATCCAGTACGCTATCTGCAACGACACGGTATATATTCTGGAAGCAAATCCCCGGGCATCCCGTACTGTGCCGCTGGTTTCCAAGGTGACCGGCATCCCCCTTGCGCGTATCGCCACCCAAGTGATCCTGGGCAAGAAACTCAAAGATTTTCCGCAGTTGAAACACCATAAGCTTCCTTATGTCGGCGTGAAAGAAGCGGTTTTTCCCTTTAATATGTTTCCCGAGGTCGATCCGCTGCTGGGGCCGGAGATGAGGGCTACCGGAGAAGTCATGGGTTTGGCCGATACTTTTGGCCTTGCCTTCTACAAAGCTCAGGAAGCAGCCGGATACCGGCTGCCGGTCGAGGGAAATGTCTTGTTGACGGTCAGCGATTGCGACAAAGAGCTGGTTTTGCCTATTGCCCGCGGCATCAAGAAGCTGGGATTTACTATTTATGCCACTGCCGGTACCGGCCATTTCCTGAACGAGCATGGCATAGCCACTTGCCCCATCAAGAAATTGCATGAAGGAAGGCCGAACATCGTCGATGCTATCAAGAATAAAGAGATCCACCTTATTATTAATACGCCGATAGGCCGCGGCAGCAAACACGATGACAGCTACATCCGGATGATGGCTATCCAGCATAAGGTCCCTTATATTACTTCCATTGCCGCCGCTGCAGCCAGCGTGGAAGGCATCGCGGCAATCAAAAAAAGCCAATTTTTGCCCAAATCCCTGCAGGAGTTTTACCAGGAACTTTCTCCGTCACGGGACAAGTTGCCGAATGCAGCCCTCGATGCCCCGAGAGAGTCCCGACCGCGTTCTCAAGGCCGGCAATAATCG
>CAYNSZ010000021.1:0-355 GCA_964400075.1 uncultured Planctomycetia bacterium | reverse complement strand
TGAGCTCACCTAAAGCCGAAGGGCTCAAAGCGAATTCTCGGGCTCTTTAGCCTCAGGCGCAAAAACCTTCTTGACGAGAAAGGTTATTCTGGTATAGTTATTGAGGACAAAGGCGTCCTTTCTGCCACAAAGAAGTAGAAGGGGCGCTTTCACTATTTTTATAGCTTTTACCAACCATTTTTTTGACCGTGAACGACAGAATCAGGGTAAAGTTAGTCCTTGAAGACGGAACGTCTTTTGAGGGGGTGTCCTTCGGCGCTCAAGGCCAAGCTGAAGGAGAGGTAGTCTTTAATACCAGTATGACCGGCTACCAGGAAATCCTCACCGACCCTTCTTACAAAGGTCAGATCGTGGC
>CAYNSZ010000020.1:2384-12656 GCA_964400075.1 uncultured Planctomycetia bacterium | reverse complement strand
GTCAGTCGTGTTACCAATTACACTACGGGGCAATAAATTATAATACAAAGAACTTTTTTATATCCGCCTTATCCCCCTCCTCGCTATATATTCGGTAAATTTTCCTGATTATTCAGCCGTACAATGGCGTACCGCTAAGAAAATTTACCGAAACTCGTCGGCCAATAGGCTCCGAAGTACTCCGAGAAAATCTTTCACCAAGATTTTCTCGGTATACAGGTACTCCGGAGGATAATTCGGCCTGGCATTTTTCCGGCGCCTTCTTTGTCTACGGCAACCAGGGGCTTGTAAAAATGCCGGCCTCATTACCAATTACACTACGGGACAAGCCTTAAGATTGCTCAATTATAGCAATACTTTTTGGGGTTGGCAAATTGTTTCTAGAGGGTAATGGTTTATTTACTGGCTAAGATTACCCGATGGCTTGCCCTGGAAATTGACGCCGCCGCGAAAAGGGCCGGTCACCTCAGGCGCGATGTAACGCTGGAAAACAATATAAAGCCCTGCCAGAAGCGCTGCGATAAGAACAAGTTTAACGATACCTGACATCTCAACCTCCTTTAATGAGCAGACCCTTGACAAATATTTTTGTCAAGGGTAGGCATTGACATCAATGATGCCAATGCCGTCTGCGAATTAACCCCCCCCCACCAATTATTGAAATACGTGGATAAGCAATTATGTTTTATGTTTATTTATTGAAGAGCCAGAGAGACAATAATCTTTATATAGGATTTACGGATAATCTAGAGCGCAGAATAAAAGAGCACAACAATGGTGCAGTAGCTTCTACGAGGTCACGAAAGCCATTTGAATTGATATGCTTTGAAGGTTACAAAGCAGAGAAAGACGCCCGGCACAGAGAAATAAATCTTAAATTGAGATCACGAGCATTAGCGCAATTAAAAAAATGCATAATAGCAAGCCTCTCACAATAATTGGTGTGGGGGGTCAAATTCGGCCATGCAACTTACGGAACGAAGTGAACGTAAGTTGCGGTCTCATTTGATCTTTGGTTCTTTTTCTTTTCTATGGCTTCCTGGAGTTTGCGGTACTCTTGGCCCAGCTTGCCCTGGACGTAATCGTAAAACTGCCGCTCAGTCTTGATTAGCTCCTTCCACAGCCAGAACACAAAGCAAACCGGAAACGCTATAAACGCGACCAAGACCCAGAAATTGAGGACACGCACCTGCGCAAGAAAAACTTCTGATTTAAGCGCCGTGGCTATGATGAATGAGGTAGCCGCGCACAACACTACATACAAGGCAGTGTTCATGGAGCTACCCCGGTCTTTATATAGGTAATATATATTCCGGCAAAGGGTATTGCCACCGCAAGCAGGCCGAGGGCTGCCAGAGCCACAAAAGCCCAGGTAACCGCTCCCAGGACCCAGGCAGCTTCTTCCTTTTTCCCCTGAAAAAAGGCAAGCACAGCGCCAAGGCCGCATACCAGGACGGTAAAAAGAATTATCAATAGTATCCCCCGCTGCAGAAAGTGAGCGCTGGCAATGGTCAAGCGGGTAAACAGCGGCAGGGCGCTATTATACTCAACGAAACGCGAGGCAAAAAATGGGATTGCCTGCAAAAAAATAAACAAGAAAAAAACAAAAGCAGCCAGGGCCTGGACTGAAACACCCATTAGGTCTGCGGGGGTATACTTCGCCTTTATCATATCAATGAGACTCGGTCTTTTGAAGTTCGCCACGAGGCGGACGTGCAAAAGACCTTAGTCGAATTGATCCCGGCGCCGGTAAGTATTTACCCTCCTACGCAGAAAGCCGGCGATTTTAATCCGCGGATGAATACGTAAGAAAATATTTCTGCTTCGGAGGGTTCCGCCCCGACGAAGCAATAAAATAAGGTGCCGCGGACTTTAATGCGCGGGGCTTCACTTTTGCGGAGGCAATAAGGAAAACACGTACTGCTTGATGAGGTAGGCGTCAGTTTTACTGATATCGAGAAAAACAATCCCCGCCTCACGGCTTCTTTTTTCCTCCGGGCCGAGCAGCTGGAAATCGCTGACCCAGACCACTTGCCCTTTGGCGGCGATTGTCTGGCCTCCGGGAAGGATAAATTCCAGTTGCAGGATATCACCGCTACTGACCGCATCCTCATCCAGTACCAGGCGCACGCCGCCAGCGCCGAGGTTGCGGATATGGTCGATATTATCCAGAGTGCCTTCCTTACGCCACATCACTTCGATTTTTGTGGTATCCAGCCGCGGGAATTTTCTTCTCTCTTGTATGGCCACTGCTGCCGGTTTTTTATACTCTTCCTAAAATATGGAACACCCCAGAGGCATGCCCATTGAGTGACATCCGCCGAAGCACGACTATCGTATTTCTACCAGAGCTGGATCCCTTCTGCCGACCAGTGGACATCTTAGGTGGGCAACCACGGCTCATGAACCGTGGTCTTCTCTGCGAAGGCGGGTAAAGAGCAACTCTCCGAACAAGAGTTGCTCGCCTTAACTCTCCAGCCGAAGGCTGGAGAGTTAACCTAATCGGATTGCCGTAAAGCTTTCGCGATAATCCGTCCACTGCCATAGCTGTTAATTTAATAATACTACTGAACTGCCGGCTCTTCAATACATTTCATAAGTAAAATGGCAGGTTTACACGGCGGAGGGGCTTAAACGATGAGACCTCGCCTTTAGGGTATGAGAGCGATATGAAAATCAACCCTCCAATTTTCCCGGGTTAAAACCCGGGGGTTGGCCAGGGTTAAAACCCTGGCCGGATTATACCAGGGTTTTACTTCGCTGGACTTAAGTATCCTTCGACGTATCCTGAGTATCATCGAAGGAATATTTCAGCCTCGCTACTCACCGCGCCCTGGAAGGGCGGGGTTTCACTTCGACTTTGTCCCTCGACTTCGCTCACGGTCGTTCGAACGGACCTGAACCTGTCGAAGGAAGCTCGGCCGAAATATCAACGCGGTCGCCCACGGCCAGGTTGAGCGATCGGCTCATGCCCGCGTTTACTTCCAATACGTATCGCGCTTCCCGGTCAGGGTAAAGTGGCGGGCAGCTTTCTTCGCGGCACGGCTGTGCGTCGGCAGCGATAAAAACCACTTCGTGGTCTTTATCGATCCAGATGATATCAAGGGGGATAAGGGTGTCTTTCATCCAAAAGCCGTACAAAGCTTCCGTCTCGAAAACAAACAACATTCCATAATCTTGGGGAAGGCGTTTGCGAAACATCAGGCCCTCTGAACGCTGCTCAGGGGTCGCAGCCACCTCAACCGAAAAACACCTGGACTTAAAGCATACCCTCTCCGCGGCAGAATCCGGGGAAGGCGTACAAGAAGCAGCGGTTCCGGCGGCGATGAGCAACGCGATAACTGTTGAACGGAAATACATAGCGGGTGGGATAAAGAGCTTCTGGCGGACTAAAAAAATGAAACGATTTACCAGTAATTTTCCTGAAACCAGGTATCAGCTTTCTCCGCGGTCTGATAGCCGTAATAGGCGTCGTCAACAACGCCTTTGCCGGTCAAATATACTGCCGCGGCTGTGCCGGTTGCCGCTCCTTTTACAGTATTACAGCCGCTTAGGGTCGCCACAAAAAAGGCAACCAACATAACCAGTAACAGCCTGCGTATCATGACAAGCCACCTCCCCAATATGACAGAAGCCCTTCCAGGCGCCTGACTACTTTCTCCTTGCCCAAAACTTCCATGGTCTCAAACAATCCCGGCCCATGCTTTGAGCCGGTCAAAGCGACCCTGGCCGGATGCACCAGTACCCGCGCTTTTACACCCAGCTCCTCAGCCGCCTGCCTAAAAACTTTCTCGCAGGCCGCGGCGCTGAAATCATCCAGACTTTTAAGCCGCGCGGTTAAAAAAGCGATTTCCTTGACCAGCGGTTCAGCTAAGATTTCTTTCGTATCCTCGCTATATACTATATTATCGCAGAAAAACGGCTGCGTGCAAACAGTAAGGTCGGATAAAGTTGAAATCCGCTCCTTAAAAAGTCCTATAACCCGATGCAGGTACTCCTGGGAAAAGCCCGCGGGCACACCCTGTTTTTCTTTTAAGAAGGCTTGCGCCAGCGCGGAAAACCTCTCCGGGTTCAAAGCCCGGATATATTCGGCGTTGACCCAGTTGAGCTTATCCAAAGAAAAGGCCGCGCCGGTCTTATTGACGTCTTTGATATCGAACATATCCCGGGCCTGGCTCAAGGATACGATTTCCCTGCCATCTTTGGGAGACCAGCCCAAGAGGAGCAGGTAATTGGCAATGGCCTCGGCAAGGTAACCGGCCTGGCGGTATTCACGTATGGAAGTGGCCCCGAAGCGTTTTGACAGCCTCCCTCCGCCGGGAGATAGAATCAGGGGCACATGCGCGTAAGAGGGCAGCTCAAACCCAAGGGCTTTATACATCAAAATCTGCTTGGGGGTGTTTGAAATATGGTCTTCGCCCCGTATCACGTGATTGATGCCAAGAAGAACGTCGTCAATGACGCAGCTGAAATTATAGGTCGGGGAGCCGTCGCTTTTAATGATGACCTCCTCCTGCTTGGGGAGTTCGTTAAAGACAATGCTGCCCCGGAGCAAATCGTGCAGCTCGACGCGTTCAAACTCATAGCGGAAAAAGACCGCTCCCTCTTTGAGCGTGGCTTTGCCTTCCCGGATGAGCCGCTGGGCATAGTCGCGGTAGAGCTCAAAACGCTGGGATTGGAAAAACATTTCATCCCAGCCCATGCCCAGCCAGGCGATACTCTCGAGGATCTCGTCAACATATTCCTGTTTTGAACGCTCCCGGTCAGTATCTTCGATGCGCAGGATAAACCTGCCCTGGCACTTTCTGGCAAACAGCCAGTTAAACAGGCAGGTCCGCGCTCCCCCGATATGCAGGTATCCGGTAGGTGAGGGAGCGAACCTGACTCGTACCGTTGCCGGTTCACTCATTGTCCACCTCCTGGCTAAACGCATCGAAATCGACGCCGTAGCGCTCAGTGATGCGGCGGGCATCATCAAGGTAGCCGGTCCTATAATATACTTTTGCCAGGAGCTTATAGGCTATGGCCGACGATGGTTTAAGCGACAGGCTCATACGGCAGTTACGGTAAGCTTCAAGGAAATCGCCCTCCTGGTAACTCATATCGGCAAGATAGTAGTAACTTAAGGAATCATCGGGTTTCAACGCCAGCACCTGCGAAAGATATTGCCTACTCTGCTGGTGATAGCCGAGCATGTATAGACAATAGGCCATGTTGAAATGGCCTTTCACCGAAGGTTTATGTTCCTTGACCGTGCCCAGAAAATCTATGGGGGGAGGCGAAAGCGTAGAAAAATCAACAGCGAATGAGTGCAGGGAAGGGGTTTTTTCAAAATAATCCTCCGCCACAAAAATTATCCCGTCACCGCCGAAATAAACGCAGCGAAAACCCTTATCCACAGCAATTTTAATTAACAGCGGCGGCGCCTCGCGAAGATAACTGATAAGAAAACCCTGGAGGCTATAGGCTTTCAGAAGTTCTGTAAAAGCCGCGGTATCCCCGTCGGTAGCGCTGATATAACGGGAAAAAAAATCCTGGCCGTAGAGTTCGGTGCGGCCGTCAATAAAGACTTTACGCTCAGGGAAAAAACTGAATACCAGCGGCGCGCCGATATTAAAGCTGTTATACATGCGTTCGGGAAGTTCGGCCGCGGCGATAAAATCGAACATTTCCTGGGGATGCGTCTGAAAATCAAAAGAAAGGAAGTTCCCCTTCACCACAACATTTAAATCTTTGGTAAAGTAAGACCTGCCGTACTGGGGAAGACGGGCGATATCCTGGGCAAGCTTGACCGAAAAAACAATAACCATGACCAGAAAACAAAACCGCAGCAGAATCCATCCTTTCTCGTGAAAAATGTGCGCGCGCAGGAAGCCCCGGATATACGGGTAACGGTTTGAAAAAATTGCCACGGCCACGGGAACAAAAAAATAGATGTTGCGCAGAGCGTTACTGGAAAAAAAAGCAAACGCAGCCCAGAGCCCGATATAAAAAATATTTAAATTTCCGGGGAAGAAAAAACACAGGAACGCCAACACCAGATACCCGATAAAATAGGCGCGTTCGGGGTAAGCGCTGAAGGCTGAATGCAGTTCCTGAATGTGTTCATAAAAAACCGCGTGGCTTCCGGCAGCGATTTCTTTTACCATGCGCAGCGGATAAACCACGGTTGCCAAAGGATGAGGAGAGACAAAACAAGCTGCGAGTGTAAGGAATAACGCAACCCGGGCTGTTTTATAGAACGCGGGGTCGACATCTTTCTTGGTGAGGGGCGAAAGAAGCACGTATAAGAGCAGGATGAACGGCCCCAGAAAGAAAAAACCGTGCACATTGACCCAGACCAGCTGGGCCAGCGGCAAAAGGTACAGCAGTTTCCTGCGGCGAAACACGAAGGGCGCAAGGAAAAAGATGAGAAAGAGAAAGCTTAAGTTATCCGGCCGCAGGGTAAAACGCCTGACCGATATGTGCAGCCCGTAAAAAAGCAACGGATAGGCAAACACCCAGTCGGTCCGCAGGAGAAAAGCAGCCAGAAGAAAAAAAGCCAGAGAAAATATAGCGACTTTTACCAAAAACAGGGCTTCAAGCCCTCCGAGTTTATAGACACCTGCGAGCCCTACCTGGTAGAGCCACTCATGGTCTACCCAGGGCTTCCCCGGCACGGTAAACGAAAACACGTCGGCGCTGGGGATAATTCTCTGCTCGAGGATGTATTCGCCGTTCTTTAAGTGCAGGAAATAATCAGTCTCGCCGAGATTATAAAAGGCGGACATCATCAGGAAAGAGAAAAAGATGAAAAAGACGGCGATTTTTACCAAAAATGCCGCTTTCGCTTTAACTTTTTCAATTATGGCTTTGAGTATCTTTCGCATTGGAGCCAACGAGCTCTATCCCCCGGTTAAATGCCTTAAGGTTTGACTCAAGCGTCCGGTCTTCTTTAAAGGTCTCTTTAAGGATCGTAAGTACCGTCTGTTTCTTCAAGAATCCGCCGCAGGAAGCGGTCAGTATCCCTAAGATGATACTGTTGATAACCTGGAGGCTGCCACACTCATGGGCAAGAGTAGCAAGCGGTAGGCCTAGGCATTGCGCAGCCTTGGAGCAGGCGGCTTTGGCGGTGAGGTCGCTGTTGAAAATCAGCAAGTCTAACTTTGTGAATTTTTTTTGGAATTTATCCATGGAAGGCTGGTTTAAAATCACCGCGATATCAGGTAAATCCACCAGGGGAGAAGCAATAGGCTGGTCAGATATTTTTACGTAACAATGCGCTGTCCCTCCCCGCTGCTCCGCGCCATAGGAAGGAAACCAAATAACCTGTTTGCCTGCGCACAGGGCTGCCCGGACAATAATCTTGCCCAGGATCATCAGACCCTGACCGCCGGAACCGGATATTAAGATATCGGTTTTCATAATGCTTGCAAAGCGCATGGCGCTTTGCGCCAAGCGTAAATCTACTTATACGGTTATTTACGTAGTGATTTCTGAAAATTAGTTGTTTTTCGAGACAGGTGATCTAATTTATCAAGCAAAATATCAAATATACTTTTCTCTATTAAGTTTCGCTTATGTAACAGTATTAAAATATTTGCATTTTCGAATATACTTCTTTTAGCAATGTTTAAAAAATTGATAAAATCTTTCTTAGAGATAGATCCGCTGCCCTCGGCAATATTGTTTGACATACTCATCGCGGCGCTCCGGAGCTGATTGGCAAATCCGAATAGCTTTCTATTTTCCAGCGTATCTGCGATATCAAATAATTCACCTGCTATAGCTATTGCATCGTTCCAAATTTCTAAATCTTGGAATCTAAATTTTGCCATTTCCCTTTTCCGCTATGCTCTATGCGCTTTGCGCTTAGCTTTTAATAATACCCAGGGGAAATTCCTTTATCATTTCCTGCTCTATCCACTCCAGGGACTCACGCGGCGATTTATGCCAGATAGTTGGGCAGGGCGATAATACCTCAACCAGAGAAAAACCTTTACCCGCCCGTTGCCGGTGGAAGCCTTCTTTTATATACTGGAAGGTCTTGCGCACCTGCTGCGGGCTGCTGACCGAGCTGCGTACCGCAAAACTCACTCCGGCAAGAGGAGCGATCATCTCGGTAAGTTTAAGCGGCCAGCCATGACCCTGGCTCGGGTTTCTACCTTGGGGAGTGGTTGCAGTTTTTTGCCCGATAAGGGTGGTCGGCGCCATCTGGCCGCCGGTCATGCCATAGCAGGCGTTGTTGACGAAAACGCAGGTAAGGTTTTCTCCGCGGTTTGCCGCATGGATAGTTTCGGAAAGCCCAATAGAGACAAGGTCTCCATCGCCCTGATAGGTAAAAACTAAAACCTCAGGCAGGCAGCGTTTGATTCCGGTTGCGACCGCCAAGGCTCTTCCATGGGCGGCTTCAGAGACGTCAAAGTTCCAGTAATCATAGGCTATGACCGCGCAGCCCACCGGCGCGACCCCGATGATCCGGGAACCCAGGCCCAGCTCATCAACTGCCGCGGCGATGAGGTGGTGCAAAATGCCGTGGCCGCAGCCGCCGCAGTAATGGGTGTCTGCCTCGTTCAAAACAACTGGTCTACTGAATTTTGGCATCATCGGTTATGCTTTACCAAGCGCACGATTTCTGCACCTGAAGGGATACCGCCGCCGGCTTTGCCTAAAAATAAAACCTGTTTCTGGGGTAAGGCCAGACGCACGTCGTCAATCATCTGGCCCAGGGACTGCTCAACCACCAAAACCTTCTTAACTCCGGAAGCTACCCGGCGCAATCCTTCTTCCGGATACGGCCAGAGACTGACCGGCCTAAACAGACCTGCGTTAATGCCCTGGGCCTGTAGGGTATCAACTGCTTCCTGGCAAATCCTGGCCTGTGAACCATAGGCAACCACTAGAATTGAAGCACGGTCTGTTTTATACGTGGCAAAACGCTGCTCCCGGGCTTTGATTTTTTCCCATTTCCTGCGCAAATGTTCATTATGGGCCTCGAGCACGCCCTCGCGGAGAAAAAAAGACTTGGTGACATTCGCGGGCCTTTGTTTTGCTCCGGTAAGAGCCCAGGTCTTCGGGGGAAGCTTTTTCTTGAAGCCGCTCGCCAGGCTCAAATCGAGCGGTTCCATCATCTGCCCGATGATGGCGTCAGCTAATACCAGCACCGGGGTCCGGTAGTAATCAGCCAAGTCAAAGGCAAGGGCAACCAGCTGACTCGCTTCTTCAACGCTCGCCGGCGCAAGGACCGGCGTAAAATAATCGCCGTGGCCGCCGCCGCGGGTTGCCTGAAAATAGTCGCTTTGGCCGGAGGCGATATTTCCCAATCCCGGTCCGCCGCGCATGACATTGATGATAACCGCGGGAAGCTCTGCGCCGGCAAGATAGGATATCCCCTCCTGTTTCAAAGAAATACCCGGGCTGGACGATGAAGTCATGGCCCGCTTACCGCAGGCAGCCGCCCCAAATACCATATTGATTGCGGCGAGCTCGCTTTCCGCCTGGACAAATACCCTGCTCCGCTGCGGCATTTCTCCTGCCATGTAGGCAATGAGTTCATTCTGCGGGGTAATGGGATAACCGGCGTAAAAATCACAGCCCGCCCGTAGGGCGGCCTCAGCCATAGCCTCATTGCCGGTCATCAAAACCTTGTTTATAGAAGCGGATACACGCGGAACTAAACGCGGAGAAACGCCTTGAGCGTCTCTGGCGTTAATCCGCGCAGATATCCGCGTTATTCCGCTTCTATTTCTCTTCATATACTTCAATACAACACTCAGGGCACATAAAAAAACAACTACCGCATCCGGTGCAGACAGTGCCCTCTTTTACCAGGGCATAGGTCACGCCCCGTTTGTTAAGCTGGTCTGAGAGCGTAAGATGACCGGTGGGGCAAAAAGCGACGCAATAACTGCAGCCTTTGCAGGAATCTTTTTTTATCTTGACCGTGTAGCGACGGACTTTTCTGCGTGGGGATGTCATCGGTGCCATGCAGGACGTTCACTTAAGGCTTTCTCAATCTTCGCAGCTAAGGACGGGGCATCAAGGCCACACAACCTCAGCAGTATATCGCGCTTACCTGCGGGAATAAAAGCGTCGGGCAGGCCGGCGCGCACGATATGCAGCTTATCCAGCAAACCCTGCGCCTCGTAAAATTCCATAACCGCGCTGCCAAAACCGCACGCTGACGCTCCTTCTTCCAGAGTGATAACCAGCGGGTATCTCTCGGGCAATGAACGCAGAAGCTCCTCATCGAGCGGTTTTATAAAGCGCATGTTGATGAGCCCGGCCTCGATA
>CAYNSZ010000020.1:0-2361 GCA_964400075.1 uncultured Planctomycetia bacterium | reverse complement strand
GCCGCGCATTCTTGGCCTACTTTCACCATCGACCCAAGAGCCAGTATGCAGACGGCCTTGCCATGGAGCAAGACTTCGGCTTTTCCCAACCGAACCGGCGAAGCTTTACCCAAAGAAACAGCCTCGCCTTTAGGATAGCGCAAGCTTACCGGCGCCTGAAGCTGCACTGCCAGTTCAAGCATATCCTCAAGTTCTTCTTTGTCTTTGGCGGCCATGCATACCATGTTCGGGACAAGGCGCATGTAGCCGATATCAAATACCCCGTTATGAGTCGGCCCGTCTTCGCCGACCAAACCAGCCCGGTCAATGGCAAAAACTACTCCCAGGCCCTGGAGAGCGACATCATGAATTATCTGGTCAAATGAACGTTGTAGAAAGGTTGAATATATAGCGACCACCGGCATGAATCCTTCTTTGGCCAGGCCGCTGGCCAAGGCGACAGCATGCGCCTCGGCGATGCCCACGTCAAAAAACCGCTTGGGATATTTTTTCTGGAAAAAATCCAGACCCGTGCCCTGGGGCATGGCCGCGGTGACCGCGACAATTTTTCTATTGTTTTTTGCCAGGGAAGTAAGCTTGCGGGCGAATACATCGCTATAGCTCAACGCGCCGGCGCTCGCGGCTTCTCCGGTCTCGATATCAAACAAAGATATGCCGTGAAAATCTTCAGGATTTTTTTCGGAAGGAGTATACCCCTTGCCTTTCTTGGTAATCACGTGCAACAGCCTCGGCCCCTGCAAAGAAGCTACATTTTTTATGGTGGCGATCAGGGCTTCCAGGTTATGGCCATCAATGGGACCAAAGTAGCGGAACCCCAGTTCTTCAAAAAATATGCCGGGCACCAGAAGACCTTTAAGAGATTCTTCGAATTTCCTGGCTCTCTGCACCAGCTTCTTGGCAAGGGAAAAATGTTCAAGGAAACTTTCCAGCTCGTTTTTCAGGCGGTTGTAAATGGGGGCTGAGATTATCTTGGTCAGATAAGCGCTTAAAGCGCCCACGGAAGGGGATATGCTCATCTCGTTATGATTGACCACCACCATAACATCGGCCTGGGCTTGGCCGCATGAATTCAGGGCTTCAAAGCACAAGCCTCCGGTGAGGGAGCCGTCCCCGACTACCGCCACGGTTTTGGTAGTACTCTTTTTAAGGCGTTTTCCCTCGGCTATGCCCTGGGCCCAGGAAATCGCGGTTGAGGCATGGCCGGAAATATAGATATCATAGGCTGACTCCCGGAAACTGGGAAATCCGCTTAAACCCTGGTATTGTCGCAAGCTGGCAAAAGCCTCTCGTCGTCCGGTGATTATCTTGTGCGCGTAGGTCTGGTGGCCCACGTCAAAGATAAGAGAATCAGCGGGCGTATCCAGACAGTAATGCAAGGCGAGACAGAGCTCAACCGCTCCCAGGGAAGACGCCAGGTGGCCTCCGGTCTTGGAAACAACCTTAATGATGAGCTCCCGTATCTCTTGGCTTAAAAGGCCGAGTTCCTGAAGGGAGAGACTCTTCAGCTGCTGGGGTGAATCTATTTTTTCTAAAATCATTGCCTGTTACGCTGAGCCATCTCCGGTTCGAACACACCTACCGGTATTTTCCCGCGACAAGTTCCTCGACCAGATCGTTAATCGCCCGGCGGTCCTGGTCTTTGATTTCGTAAAATTCTATGCCGGTATCGTAACGCTCAGTTTCATCAATGGCTTCGACCGGCGTATCCACAACCCACACTACTCTCCCGCGGGCGACTAAAGGAACCGCGGTGATATAAAGCTCGATCAGCAGTGTCGATAAAATATCCAGCTTCTCATCGATAACCACTCGTACTCCTCCTGCGCCTATATTTTCGGTATGCGTGATGATCGTATGTTCTGAAGGAGTAACCAGAATGATTTTGCAGGGGTATTCCGCGCGTATAAAACGTCTCTTTTCAGAACCATTCCATTTCATTATGTCCCCCCAACCCCACTCTCGCTGGGAAGTACAGAGAAAAGAGTAGAGAGAAAAATGAACACTCTTTACTCTCTACTCTTTTCTCTGTACTTTATAAGTGCCTCTTACGCCGAGTTATGATTTGCGGCCCTGGCTGAACTCGTCTTTCTTTATCTCAATCCGCTCTATGGCCAGGGCTTTACCGGTCGCCTCATCCACGGTGACTAGTACCCCCTGGATGCGCACGTCATTTTGGGCCAGATTAAACCGCACCGGCATATTGGTGACGAAACGCTCGATGATTTGATGCTTTTCCCGGCCCAGGACCGAGTCAAAGCTTCCGGTCATGCCGGCATCGGTGATGTAGGCGGTAAAATTATCGATGATACGCTCGTCAGCGGTGGGGATATGGGTATGGGTGCCCAGGACGGCCGAGACCCG
>CAYNSZ010000019.1:310-12952 GCA_964400075.1 uncultured Planctomycetia bacterium | reverse complement strand
AATCAAAAGGTTATAAAAATATGCCAAAAAAAATCTACATCCGTACATTCGGTTGTCAAATGAATGATAGAGATTCAGAGGCTCTGCTGGGGCTGTTTTTGGAAAAAGGATACCAGCAGGCGCAATCTGAAAAAGAGGCTGAAGTTATCCTCATCAATACCTGCTCGGTGCGGGAGCATGCGGAAGACAGGGCGATTTCTTATGCCGGAACCTTTAAAAAAACGGGTATAGGGGTTAGGGTAAAGGGTAAAGGGAAATCAAAAGAATCTTCATCCCCTAGCCCCCAACCCCTAAACCCCATCCCCCAAACCCTAGCTCCTATTATCGGAATCATCGGCTGCATGGCCAAAAACCGCGGTGAGGAGCTATTTAAGAAGATGCCGCATATCAGCCTTGTTTGTGGGCCGGCAAGTTTCGCTAAAATTCCCGCGTATGTGGAGAAAATTAAAAAGACCGGCGAGCGGATCATTGACTTAGAGGATGGCCTGCGGGATGAAGAACTGTATCGGGCGGCTTTTCGCATGGAGTCTGACCATGCCCAGGTGGTTATTTCAACCGGCTGCTCAAACTATTGTTCCTATTGTGTCGTACCTTATGTGCGGGGGAGCTTGAGGCTGCGAAAGCCTGAGGATATATTGGATGAGGTACGGCGCAATGTCAGCCTGGGCATTAAAAAAATTACCCTCCTTGGCCAGAATGTCAATGACTATGAGTTTAAATTCCAAGCACCAAATTCCAAATCCCAAATAAATTCTCCGCCAAAGGCGGACCCGCCTAATAGATTTAAGGTGGCGGGCAATGACCAAAATTCAAAATTCCAAACGATAAATTTTGTTGAGCTGCTAAAAAAAGTGGACAAAATTGAAGGGATAGAAGAAATCAGTTTTATAACCAGCCAGCCGAGGAATACGACAAAAGAGCTGTTTGAGGTAATGGCGCAGTCACCGAGGATAAAAAAGCATTTACACCTGCCGTTCCAATCAGGTTCTAACCGGATACTTAAGCTTATGAAGAGAGGCTACACACGAGAAAAATACTTGCAGCTTTGCCTGGATTATAAGAAAATAGTCAATGGCACGTTCAGCACCGATGTAATAGTGGGTTTTCCCACGGAAACAGACGAAGATTTTGAGCAGACCAAAGATATCCTGGAGCAGGTCAGATTTCACTATGCTTTTATTTTTAAATATTCACCGCGCATGCGCGCAGAAAGCGCACGACTGAATAATGACGTTCCCGAAGTGCTTAAAGCTGAACGCCATGCGCGTTTGCTCAGTCTTCAGAAGAAGATTTCAGCTCATTAAGCCAAGCTAAGCTATTAATTGCAGAAACGGAGGTGGAGCCATGAAAAAAGTTTTGGCCATGGGGATTTGCTTGTTCTTTCTCGGTATTATCACTCTTTGTGCGCAGGAATCTATTACTCTCACTACCTACTACCCGGCGCCGTTCGGCGTGTATCAGGAATTGCGCAGCAGCCGCATGGCCATCGGAGCCAATTACATCAGCCAGCCTGATTATTGCTGGCAGGGTACTTGTACGAATCAAATTAATGCCAGTACCGATTTACTCGTGGAGGATGCGCTGCGCGTTGACGGAAATGTCGGCCTTGGGGTTGATCCCCGGTCGCCTTCGCCGGATGGTTTGACCAAAGGTAATATGGATGTCAACGATATATACCTGCGGGCTGCTAACAACGGAAGCGGCCAATGGGTAAGCAAGCTCAGCGCTTTTGTGGGAGCCCCGAAAAAAGCGGTTCTCACTCAGGATGTAGTACCCCCGCAGCAATACCAGATTATGACCGCGATTTCTCAAACCATTGCTATGCCTGCGAACGGCGGCCCCTTCAGAGTATTAGCTACCTACTCGGCGTTCGGCGGCGGTTCATGTTGTGTTTGGGTTGAAGATGACCGGCCCGAGCCGATGCGTTTTGCCCAGGCTTGTAATAATGACGGCAATTACTTCAGCGCGACCGACATATCGCCGGTCACCTATTCAAGCGGCCAGACCGTAACTTTTCATCTTAAGACAAATACCCGGCTTCAGGGTGGAAATTCTCTTAACATCGAATACCTTCCCCGGACTTGGTTTACGGTGCAGTTGATAAAAACTGAGGAATAATTGGCCTTCCGCCGTATCGTGTTACGGTTTTGTACAGGCTCACCCTTAAGGCATTGCTCATGAGGCTTGATAAAAAACCAAGGGCTATTCTTGTTGCCAGATTTCTTGGCTGTTGTCTGTGCATTGGGATTATAAACCTTGAATCAGCCGCTTTCGCTCTGAGCTTATCCGACGCTCAGCAGGATTATTTATTCGGTAATTACGAAAGCGCCATAGAAAAGGCGCAAGGCCTGCAGCAAAGCGATGAAGTGCTCTATTTCCTGGGCCTGGTTAATCTCAAGACCGGCGAATACGAAAGAGCACGCTCAAGCTTTAACAAGCTCCTGGCAAGTTTTCCCGGTTCGGCCCTGCGCTTGCCGGCAAAAGCTAAACTCGCTGACGTATATTTTATGGAGAAAAATTACGACGCCGCCTGGAAAATCTATCAGGAAATCGAATCAAAGTCATCCACTTTCGACGGCATGCCCCACGTACTGCTTCGTTTAGCCCAGATCGCCAGCAGAAAAGGGCTCTGGCAGGAAAAGAACGCCTATTTGAGCCGGATAAAACAGGCGTTTCCCCAAAGCCCTGAGATGAGGTTTGTGGAGGCCCTTGAAGGCTACGGCGATTTTTTTACTATCCAGGTGGGAGCGTTTTCGGACCGCAAAAACGCCTTGGCTCTTCAGAATGAGCTTTCAAAAAACTACAAAGCCTACATCACCGAGGAAGCCAACGGTTCTTACACCCTCTATAAAGTCAAAGTCGGCCGCTTTAAAGACAGGCATGAGGTTGAACAGATAAACCAGAAGCTTCAGAGTGAAGGCTATCCTGCGCGCATCTATCCGTAGAGAGGACAGAGTAGAGCCCCGTCCGTGAGTTTGTCTCGACGGGGTCCCGCCTGCGGCGGGAAGTAGAGAGAGATAAATAAATGTTGCTGTCCCTATGCGCACGCATTGCTTTCTGCCTTCTGTTTTCTGACTTCTGACATCTGAGCATGAGACCAATAATCTTCATTGTCGGACCGACCGCGACCGGAAAAAGCGAAGTTGCCTATCTTCTGGCCCGGGGCCTGCAATCCGAGATTATCTCTTGCGATTCCATGCTGGTTTACCGGGAGCCGGCTATCATAACCGCGAAACCCAAAGTCTCTACACTTCAAGAGGTGCCTCACCACTTTATCAGTATCATTTCTGTAACCGAGGATTATAATGTATATACCTATTATAAAGACGCGGGAACGGTAATCCAACGTTTGCTGGATAAGGGAACCACGCCGGTTGTCTGTGGAGGAACCGGCTTGTACATGAAAGCTCTTTGCGACGGTATTTTTGAAGGGCCGGGTAAAGACGAACAGGTGCGCCGCAGCCTTAAAGAAAGAATTCGCAGAGAAGGGCTGGAGGCGCTTTATAGGCAACTGTGCCGGATTGACCCTGAAGCGGCGGCGAGGATTTCTCCTGCTGATGAGCGCAGGATTATCAGGGCTCTGGAAGTATACTATACCAGCGGAGTACCAATTTCTCAAAAACACAAAAACGCGCAAGGTCTCTGTGCGGATTTTCCAATTAAAATTTTCGGACTGGTATTTAAAAGAGACGCGCTGTATGAGCGCATCAACCAGCGGGTGGATACGATGTTTCAGGAGGGCGCGGTGGAGGAAGTCTCCCGCCTCAGAAAGCTTCCCTTAAGCCTTACCGCCCGCAAGATCATCGGCATACCAGAAATAAGCCGGTATCTTGATGGAGAAATCAGTACGGATGAAGCTCGAGAGCTTATGAAAAAGAATACCCGCAATTTCGCCAAGCGGCAGATGACCTGGTTTCGTGGCGACAAGAGAGTTGAGTGGATTGACATAGGAGGTCGGTCGTCTGAAGAGGTTAGTGGTGTTATATTGGGTAAAGTAGAAGCGGATACACGCGGAACAAAACGCGGATAGACGCTCGGAAGTGAAGTTACAATTAAAGCTATGCACGAAACAAACCATACAGAACGCGCGTTGCTGGTAGTGATTAAAGAGCGTAAAGAGCCGCTCTCGCAGAGCGAGCTCGGAGCGGAGTTTAAGAGTCTTGTGCTTTCAACCGGCATCGAGGTTGTCCAGATAGTGTCTGCCAATCTCCATATCCCGACTGCGGCGTTTTATATCGGAAAAGGCAAGGTGGAGGAATTGAGGGCTATCGCTGCCGATACCGGCGTCAACGCGGTTATTTTTAACAACAATTTGAGTTTCAGCCAGCAGAGGAATTTAGAGAATGTTTTCCAAGTGAAAACACTCGACCGCACCCAGCTTATCCTGGATATTTTCGCCAAACATGCCCGTAGCCAGGAAGGAATGCTTCAGCTTGAATACCTGATGCCGCGACTTCGCGGTAAAGGCATTATGCTTTCGCGGCTCGGCGGCGGCATCGGCACCCGGGGACCGGGCGAAAAAAAACTCGAGGTCGACCGCAGGCGCATTGCCGAGAAGATACTGAGGCTTAAGTCGGATTTAGAAAACGTCAAGCAGCACCATGAGGTGATGCGTAAAAAACGCGGCAAATCTACGATGAGCATGTGTTCGCTGGTCGGCTATACCAATGCCGGCAAGACCACTCTTTTTAATACCCTTGCTCAGGATACACAGCAGGCCTCTTCAGCTATGTTCACGACCCTGGATACGGTCAGCCGGATATTTCCAATCGATTCCAAGACTGAGGCGCTCCTGTCTGATACGGTCGGCTTTATTTACAAACTGCCGCCTCATTTAATCGAAGCGTTTAAGACCACCCTGGATGAACTGAACTACGCTGATATTTTGCTCCATATCATCGACGCAAGCAGCAGTAATGTCTTGCACTATAAAAAAGCCGTCGATTCGATTCTCACGAATTTAGGCCTTGATGACAAGCCCCTGATAACGGTATTTAATAAAATAGACCTCCTAGAGTCTCAAGAGCTGACCCATCTTAAAAACGATTATCCCCAAAGCGTTTTTATCAGTGCAACGCAAGGCACGGGCATCGATGAGCTGCTCCGGCATATTCACTCCGCATTGTTTAAGGACAGGGTGGAGGTGGTGGTTAAGGTTCCCTTCGAGCGCATGAAAGCAGTTGATTATTTCCACCGCAACGCCGAAGTCCTGAAAACCGCCTACCATGAGAAAAACGCAGTATTTTGGCTGCGGTTGACCCACGAGGAAGCCACTCACCTAAAACGTCAGGGATTTGAAGTTAAAGAGATTTAATTTGCAGTTTGGTTTGAGGCCATAACTTATTCTCATTAAGGATGTTATGAATGATATCTTTTTAATAAAAAGACTATATTTAAATAAATAAATTAGAAAAAATAATTTAAGATGATTATAAAAATTTCTTGACTTTTTTTGAAAAATATGTTACAAGATATTTAGACGGTCAAAGGCTAATGCGGAGTTTAAAGAAGCTGTGATTATGAGATGGGAAGAACTCGATAAACAATTCGAAATTCAGATTCCACCGGACGTCCCTGTTTACCCAGTTAATGTCGTCTGTGAACTCTTGCATATGCAGTATTATCTGCTTCATGAGATTATGCAGCAAGGGATACTCGAAGAACGCCGCCGTAGGAAGCAAAAAAAGCTTTTTTCCCAGCAGGACATCAGAAAGCTTAAATATATCAAGTACCTTATTGAAGAGCGGGGAGTCAATGTCAAAGGAGTTAAAGTTATTTTAGAGATTCAGGAAAGATAGAATATTTTTAACGGACAAGGTGTTATTACATACATAAAGCATTCGCGTGCCAATTCAATGAAAACCGGTACATTGACGAACAGGGCAGTAGGTAAAGATTGATACTTCGACCGAGCCAAAGCGAGGCTAAAGTATCACCCTGGCCAACCCCCGGCCTAAAGGCCGGGGAAATTGGAGGGTTAATTTAAGGGATTTTTTTTGCCTTATGATTAGCACTCTCGGATATAGAGTGCTAAAGCTCTGGGGAGTTGAGAGCGGAGAAAAGGACGAAAAATATTTTTTGGGGTTAGATGAAGTAGATAGAGAAAAAATCAGCGCCCGCTATGACAACGGAGTTCTCAGGTTGACTATCCCAAAATCCGAAAAAGCGCAACCGAGAAAAATCGTTGTTGAGGCTTAAGCGCCAGAGGATTTGACCATGGAAATATTAATGTTACAATGGGGGTGTTTGCAACGACTTTTGCATAACATACCCCTCAAAAAAAAGACACTGTTTAGGCGTAAAAGCGCGCTGGGGAAAAAAGCCGTGCGCCTCCGCCGCGCGCTTTTAAGCCGTAAAAAGCCAAGGTTTGAACCATGAATTTAGATAAATTCACTTTGAAAGCGCAGGAAGCGATTACTGGCGCGGTTAATCTTGCCAGGGAATACCGGCATCAGGAACTGCTGCCGGAGCATGTTCTTCTGGCTTTGATTGATGACCCCCGGGGTATCGCCAGGGAAATACTGCTCCAGCTGGCAGTCGCCGTTGATGAGTTCTGCATCCAACTGAGACAGCACCTTGCTTCCTTGCCTAAAGTTTACGGTGAGGCCAGGGATGTGGCGGCCGGGAAGCGGCTGCAGGGCATGCTCCATGCGGCGCAGCAATACGCTCAGGATTTCAAAGATGAATACGTCAGTTCCGAACACTTACTGCTTGCGGTTTCAAAAGACAAAAGCAGTTTTTTATTTTCCTTTCTGAAAAAAGCCGGTCTTTTTACCGAGGACATTCTTCGTCTGGTGCGGCAGGTCCGTGGAACCCAAAAGGCCGATTCCCAGTCCGCAGAGGAGTCATACCGCGCGCTTGAGAAGTATGGCCGGGATCTGACCGCAATTGCCAAAAAAGGCAAGCTTGACCCGGTTATCGGCCGGGATGAGGAGATACGCAGAGTGATACAGGTGCTTTCGCGCCGGACAAAAAATAATCCGGTCCTGATCGGCGAACCGGGCGTAGGAAAAACCGCTATTGCCGAAGGCCTGGCTCAGCGTATCGCCTCGGGAGACGTTCCTGAAGGCTTAAAAGATAAAAAGCTCATCGTCCTTGACCTGGGCGCGCTTGTGGCCGGGGCAAAATTTCGCGGCGAATTCGAAGAGCGCCTGAAAGGCGTATTAAAAGAGGTCGAAGCTAAGGAGGGCCAGGTTATCCTGTTTATCGATGAACTCCATATCCTGGTGGGCACGGGCCAGGCAGAGGGAGCGGTTGATGCCGCTAACATGCTTAAGCCTGCCTTGGCAAAAGGGATATTGCGCTGCGTCGGCGCCACCACCCTTAATGAATACCGTAAATACGTCGAAAAGGACGCTGCCTTGGAGCGGCGTTTCCAGCAGGTCATGGTGGGCGAGCCCACGGTGGAGCAGACTATTGCCATCTTGCGTGGCCTGAAGGAAAAATACGAGGTGCATCATGGCGTGCGGCTCAAAGATTCGGCGCTGATTGCCGCGGCAGTCCTTTCTTCGCGTTATATCAGCGGCAGGTTCCTGCCGGATAAAGCCATAGACCTTATCGATGAGGCAGCCTCGCGCCTGCGCATCGAGATAGATTCAAAGCCCGAAGAAATCGATAAGCTTGAACGCAGGCTCCTTGAGCTGCAGATCCAGAAGCAGGCCTTGCGCAAGGACAAGGACCCTGCCGGAATAGAACAGGTTAAAAAAATAGACGCTGAAATAGAACAGCTTAACCGCGAGCACGCCGTTTTAAAAGAACAATGGCAGAAAGAGAAAGACCTTATCGTGCAGATACAGAAAGCCAAGGAAGAGCTTGAGAAATTAAAGCTGCAAAGCCTTGATTTAGAAAAAGCCGGCGAACTTGAGAAGGTGGCTGAAATCCGTTATGGCAGGATACCCCAGACTTCCCGGGCCCTGGCTGAATTGAACGAAAAACTCGCCGCAGTCCAGAAAACCGAAAAGATGTTGAAGGAAGAAGTTGACGAGGAAGACATAGCCCAGATCGTATCGCGCTGGACCGGAATTCCGGTTTCAAATCTCATTGAAGAGGAAGCCAGGAAACTATTGCGGATGGAAGAGGCGTTAAAGACCAGGGTAGTCGGTCAGGATGAAGCCATCGGGCTCATTTGCGATTGTGTCAGGCGCGGGCGCTCCGGGCTTTCTGACCCCAATAGGCCGTTGGGTTCATTTATGTTTCTGGGGCCGACCGGTGTGGGTAAAACCGAGCTTGCCAAGACCCTTGCCTGGTTTCTGTTCAACAATGAGCATAACCTGATCCGTATTGATATGAGCGAGTACATGGAGAAGTTTTCGGTCTCACGCCTGGTGGGAGCGCCGCCGGGTTATATCGGTTATGAGGAGGGGGGACAACTGACTGAAAAGGTGAGGCGTCAGCCCTACGCGGTAATCCTGTTTGACGAGATTGAAAAGGCTCATCCCGACGTGTTTAACCTGCTTTTGCAGATACTGGACGACGGCCGGTTGACCGATTCTCAGGGCAGGGTGGTTAATTTCAAAAACACGCTTATCATCCTGACCTCTAACATCGGCAGCGAATATTTTAACGACTTAAGCCTGGCCAAACAAGCCATTGGAACCAGCCTGCGCCAGGAATTAAAAAAACATTTCCGGCCGGAATTTATAAACCGTCTGGATGAAATAGTAATTTTCAACAAGCTTGAGCTAAGCCAGATAAAGGAAATTATCGACATCCAGATGCAGATTCTAAAACAGAGGTTGCAAGATAAAAAAATTACGGTAGAATTGACAACTGCCGCCCGTGAATTTCTTGGGGAAAAGGGATTCAGTCCCGAGTACGGCGCCCGGCCATTAAAGCGCACGCTTCAGAAGTTCATCGTTGACCCCTTAAGCAAACAATTAATCCAGGGCGAGTTCAAAGAAGGCGACCGGATAAGCATTGACGTTAAAAAGCGGGAAATCGTTTTCCGCAAACCCTGAGTGGTAGTCAGCCGAAAAAGTTCTTTGCAGAAGCCAATACCGAGGTAGATTTAAGACGTAAATCAGTAGGAGGCCGAAATGAGAATCGATGTAAGCTTCAAGTATATGGAGAATAGCGAATTTATCAAGAACATCCTGGATAACAATTTCAAGAAGTTGGAGAGGCGCATCAAGATATTCAAGCGGGATGACCCAATCCACATATCGGTCCATGTGGAAAAGAATCCTCATAAAGAGCAGTATTTCTGCCGGGCGCATATCTACCTGCCTTCTTCGAAAGTCGTGGCTACCGATGAGAAGGGCGCTAACGTGTCCATAGCTCTTAATAAGGCGTTTATGGCTCTCCTGAAGCAGCTTGACAAAGAAAAGTATAAGTGGGACAGCCAGCTACGCAAGAGCCGCAGGCCTGCTCCGTTAAATTAGCTTGACGCAAAATCCGGCCCGTGTTACGATACTTGGCACTCTGGAATATAGAGTGCTAAAAAGGATGATGTAATGGTTAAATTCGTTGATTCTCGTGTGCGCGAAGAGGAAATCCTGGAGTTGGTGATAGAAAGCTATATCAGCGAATCAAAACCTATTAGTTCCGGCTATCTTTGCCAGAAGTACCAGCTCAGTTATTCCCCGGCAACAGTCCGTAACGTCATGCTGGAGTTGGAGAAGCAAGGTTTGCTTTCGCACATATATACCTCAAGCGGAAGGGTACCCACTAAACAGGGTTTTAAGTTTTACGTCGGTCATTTTCGGGAAGAGGATATTATGAAGGACGACAATTATGGCCTTCAGGCCAGTGACTGGGGGGGGTTGCGTTTCCCGGATATTATCGATAAGACCCTTGATGTTTTGACCCGCCTGAGCGGCTATACCTCGTTGCTGGCAGTCTCCGGAGAAAGCGAGGGGTTATTTTTCAAAGGGATGCGTTTTATTCTTGAGCAGCCGGAATTTGAAGATATCGCGCGGCTACGCCATATATTTAACGCGTTTGAGGTGCGGATGACTGAACTGCAGGAGCTTCTGTTTAATTGTATCGACGAAAAAGTCCAGGTCCTCATCGGCGATGATATCGGGTTTGACGAGATCTCAGACTGTTCGCTGGTTGTTTCAGGCCTCAGACGGCCGCAGCTTAGGTTGGCTCTTGCGCTTATTGGGCCGATGCGGATGGATTACCTGCGGGCGGCTTCTTGTCTTTATTCTGTACGCAACCAGCTTAAAGCGTTGGTTGAATAGATTAGTATAAGGAGCGTATGGCCGGTACTGAAAACAACAAGCACGAGGAAGCTGGAGAAAAAGGAGCGCGCGACCCGGGGGCCGATAAGCAGGAAGGTCAGCAGACTCCCGCAGAGCAGGATTACCGCGCTCTCTGGGACAGGTACTTACGGCTACAGGCAGATTTCGATAATTATCGCAAGCGTTCCTTCCGGGAGCGGGACGAAATCATAAAGTTCGCCAATGAGAGCTTGATACTGGAACTGCTGGGGATACTCGATAATTTCGAGCGTGGCATAAAAGCCGCAGACCAGAAAAAAGACTTTAACCTTCTGCACCAGGGCGTTGACATGATATCAAAGCAGTTGCATACCTTACTTGAAACCAAAGGCCTAAACCGAATTAAATCCGTCGGGGAACGCTTTGATCCGCACCAGCATGAAGCGCTTGAAGTTGTCGATGATGCCGGAGCGGACAGCGATGAGGTCGTTGAGGAACTGCAACCCGGATACACCCTCAACGGCCGTGTTATTAGGCCGGCAAAAGTGAAAGTAAGAAGACCAGAACAGAAAACGGTTTACGAGCAAGAGCAGAAACCTGCAGACGAGTGCGATGAACAGGAAACTGATGAGGAGAATGAAATAACAGATTAACCATCGAAGCTAAAGAGGCGCTGAGCTCAGCGCAGGACGGGAGCCGGCCAGACTGGCTTCGAGAAACACGGGGGGTGTTATGGCGCGAGTTATTGGAATCGATTTAGGCACTTCAAATTCATCGGCGTCGGTAATGGAAGGCGGCAGGCCCACTATTATTCCTTCCGCGGAAGGCGCGGGCGTGGCCAGCGGCAAGGCTTTCCCGTCGGTGGTTGCGTTTACCAAAGATGGCCAACGTCTCGTAGGGGAGCCGGCCAGACGCCAGGCTTCAGTCAACCCCGAGGGTACAGTCATAGCTGCTAAACGTAAAATGGGCAGCGATGACAAGTTTAAAGTTTTCGGCAAGGAATACACGCCGCAACAAATATCAGCGTTTATCCTGCAAAAAATAAAGCAGGATGCCGAGGCCTATTTAGGCGATAAAGTGGAAGAGGCGGTAATTACCTGTCCGGCTTATTTTGACGACAACCAGCGGCAAGCCACCAAAGACGCCGGCGCTATTGCCGGCCTGAACGTGCTGCGCATTATCAATGAGCCCACTGCCGCCTGCCTGGCTTACGGCCTCAATAAGGTCGGTAAGGAGCTTAAGATCATGGTTTTTGATTTTGGCGGCGGTACCCTTGACGTTACCATCATGGAGATGTGGGCGGAGGGGGGTTTTAAAGTCCTTTCAACCAGCGGCGATACCGCCCTGGGCGGCACGGACATGGACAACATCCTTATCGATTACCTTGCCGGCGATTTCGAACGGCAGACCGGCATTGATTTACGTAAAGACAAAATGGCAGTACAGCGGCTTCGGGAAGCGGCGGAGAAGGCTAAGATCGAGCTTTCCAGTACCCTGACCACGGATATTAACTTGCCGTTCATTACCGCCGACGCTAACGGCCCCAAGCACATGACCATGAGTATCAACCGGGCCAAGCTCGAAGAGCTGGTGAACCCAATCATCGAACGCTGCCGAGGCCCGCTTCGGCAGGCGATATCCGACGCCAAGCTTGAGCCGAGCAATATCGACAAGGTGATCATGGTCGGTGGCCCGACCCGCATGCCTATTATGCAGAAATTTGTCGAGGATTATGTCGGCAAAAAACTTGAGCGGGGAATTGACCCGATGGAATGCGTGTCTATGGGCGCGGCCGTACAAGCCTCTATTATTACCGGCGATACCAAAGATGTATTGCTGCTCGATGTAACTCCGCTTTCGTTGGGCATAGAAACCCTCGGCGGGGTCATGACCAGGCTCATTGACCGTAACACCACCATTCCCACAAAAAAGAGCCAGATATTTTCAACCGCCGATGACAACCAGACCGCGGTCACCATACGCGTGCTTCAGGGGGAGCGCCAGATGGCAGGCGATAACGTAGAGCTGGGAAGGTTCGACCTCGTCGGTATACCGCCGGCGCCGCGGGGCATGCCGCAGGTTGAGGTGACCTTTGATATAGACGCCAACGGTATTGTCCACGTCACCGCTAAAGATAAGGGCACGGGTAAAGAACAGTCAATACGTATAACCGCCCCGCACAAGCTGTCTGAGGCGGAGATCGAAAAAATGGTCAAGGAAGCCGAGCGTTTCGCCGACGATGACAAGAAGAAGAAAGAATCCGTGGAATTACGCAATCAGGCTGACACGCTTGCCTATTCCACCGAGAAGGCGCTCAAAGATTACGGCGACAAAGTGTCCGAGCAAGAGCGCGCAAGCATCCAAAACAAGCTGGACGCCTTAAAAGCCACGCTTAAGCTGAAAGACGCGGCCAGCGATCAGATTAAAAAAGCACTTGATGAGCTTACCGCGGCAGCCCACAAGCTTGCCGAGCAGATGT
>CAYNSZ010000019.1:0-267 GCA_964400075.1 uncultured Planctomycetia bacterium | reverse complement strand
AGCCTCGGCAGACGGGACGCAAGAAAAACCAGCTGAGGATAAAGAGCCGCAGGCAGACCAGAAACCCAAAGATGCTGATGTGGTGGATGCTGAATTTGAGGACGAAGACAAGAAGTGAGTTATCGGTTTTCAGTCGACAGTTTTCAGCATTGATGCTCTTTGAATCTGCCAACAGATTACTAAAAACTGATTACTGAGAACTGATAACTGAAGACTGACCTATGATGAGCACGGCCAGGGATTATTACGAAATACTAGGATTAACCA
>CAYNSZ010000018.1:7887-13709 GCA_964400075.1 uncultured Planctomycetia bacterium | reverse complement strand
TCCATGGCCTCGGGCAGCGCACGACCTTGAGAAATATTTTCCCCGGGGTGAGCCTGCCGCAATAGCTGATATTCTCAGGCGGAGTATCGAGCACCCCCACTTCCGAGGCCATGATGACCCGCTCATCTTTGGTAACGATATAGCGGGAAGGCCGCAGGCCGTTGCGGTCAAGCACCGCTCCGATGCTGCTTCCATCAGTAATTGCGATGCTTGCCGGCCCGTCCCAGGGTTCCATGAGGCAGGCATGGTATTTATGAAAAGCCCGCACTTCCTCGCTCAAAAAACAATCGTTTTCCCAGGCGCCGGGTATAAGCATCATCATGGTATGCGCCAGGGACCGGCCCCCTAATAAAAGCAATTCGCAGACGTTATCAAGGCTTGCCGAGTCGCTTCCCCCGGCTACCACCACGGGTTTTATCTTTTCAATGTCCGTACCGAACAAAGGGCTTTCCAGCAAACGTTCCTTGGCTGCCATCCAGTTGATATTGCCGCGCAGGGTGTTGATCTCTCCGTTGTGCGCTAAAAACCTAAAAGGCTGGGCTAAATCCCAGGTGGGAAAGGTATTGGTGCTGTAACGGGAATGCACCAGGGCAATGGCGCTGGCAAGACTTGAGTCCTTTAAATCAGGAAAAAAATCCTCGACCTGATGCGGCATCAACAGGCCCTTATAGGAAAAAGTACGAAAAGAGAGGTTGGTTATGTAGAAGAAAGATTTCTGGGTAAGGCTTGATAGCCGGATAGCCCTTTCAACGCTCTTGCGGATGACATAGAGCTTTCGCTCAAAAGCCAGGCCGTCAGGACAGCCGGGGCCTTTGGCGATAAACACCTGCTCAATGACCGGTTCAGACTGCCGGGCGCTTTTGCCGATACCGGAATCATCAACCGGCACCTTACGCCAGCCCAGGAGAATCTGGGACTCCTTCTTGATGACTCCGGCGAAGGCGGCTTTGGCAAATTCACGCTCTTGTTTATCCTGGGGAAGAAAAATCAGGCCGGTACCGTAAGAACCACAATCGGGCAAATTGATGTTTGCGGCCGCGGCCTGCTTCCTGAAAAACTCATGGGGCATCTGGATGAGCATCCCTGCCCCGTCTCCGGTTTTAGGGTCAGCGCCTACCGCGCCGCGGTGGGCAAGCCGTTTGAGGATGGTAAGAGCGTCCTGGATGAGCGAATGGGATTTTTCTCCTTTGATATGGCAAACAAAACCCACCCCGCAGGAATCGCGCTCATAGCGCGGGTCGTATAAACCTTGCTGACTGGGGAAATGGGCATAGTTCATTTTTTCCAGTGATCGGCATTGATGTTGAGCTTTTTCATCTTCGCCCGGAGGGTGTTACGGTTGATTCCCAATACTTTTGCCGCCTTCAGCTGGTTACCCTCCACTCGCTCCAGGATAGATTCGATCAGGGGTTTCTCTATTTCTTCAAGAAGCGCCTTATAGACATTGCCTTCTTCAGTTTTCAATAAGAGATTTTTCAACTCAAGAATCCGTTCGCCCGTCGATGCTTGATGACTGTTGGTTTTTTTGACGATTTTTATTATACCGCCGCTCTGGGCTTCGTCTACAAAAGAATAACCCTGACTGCCTAAGGCTTCACACAGCAGGCGGTATACTTTCTGTTCGTCTTCAAGGACGAGTACGGTAATCATCTTTTATGCACAAATGCACACGAATTCCCCTGACGTTACCTTCGGGGTCACACGAATGCACACGAATAAATATTTTATAGTACCAAATTGTAGTAAGCTGGTACGTTCATTTTTTACTTCTCCATTCGTGTTCGTTCGTGTTTTTTTATTCGTGTCTATTCGTCTTTCATTCGTGTTAATTCGTGTCTCATTATTCGTGTTCCTCAGCAAAGTCTGCCCAAATAATAAGCGCTGCCGCTTAAAAAACACTCAAGAAGTTTTCGCCAGATTTTGTTTGGCGGCGATAACCTTGGCGAAGTTAAGATACAGCCGGTACGCGTGCTGGAGATACTTTCCCTGCCGGTCAAAATAGCCAAACAAAATCTTCTCGCTGTTTATGCCGGAAGACTCCTTGAGCCAGTGTTTAAGCATTTTGAGGTTCATCTCCGGATGATACTGCAGGCCCCAGGCGCAATCACCCACGCGAAAAGCCTGATTCTCGCACGCCTTTGCTTTAGCCAAAAGCACACCTGCCTCCGGGATAGCAAAGGTATCCTCATGCCACTGGAAAACATCGAAGGAATCGCTCAATCCCTCAAAGAGAGGATCTTGCGCGGCTGCTTCAGTACAACGCACTTTA
The DNA here is from genome assembly GCA_964400075.1 of uncultured Planctomycetia bacterium. Classification (GTDB taxonomy): domain Bacteria; phylum Omnitrophota; class Gorgyraeia; order Duberdicusellales; family 4484-171; genus JAFGHG01. Next base: position 11,440 of record CAYNSZ010000018.1, on the reverse strand, counting down.
AACCAGCCTATCTCAGGCTGAATGGCTTTGGCGACACTGGCTCCGCAGCTCTTGGCTAAAAGCTGGGCCCCCAGGCAAATCCCCAACAAGGGGATTTTTTCTTGCAAAGCCTCCCGGAAAAACCGCTCCTCATCAGCCAGGAAAGGATGCTTTTGCGTCTCATGCACATTCATCGGGCCGCCCAGAGATATAATTCCCTCGCACTCGACCAGAGCCGGTAGGCTCTGGTCGTCAGCCAGATTTACGGTATGGACCTTCCAGTCGCTATTCCTGAAAAAATCGCCTAAAGTTCCCGGCCCCTCACGCTGGATATGCTGAATGATAAGGATCATACTCTTTAAATTGAGTAGCCAGCCACATTAATTTTGTATCCGGGCGGGTCCGCCTCTGGCGGAAGAGGACAGAGTAGAGAGTATTAAGTGAGACGCTTTTCTCTCTACTTCCCGCCATAGGCGGGACCCCGCTGCGTGAGTCACGGACGGGGCCTACGCTCTATTCTCGAAACAACAGCTACACAATCGACAGGTACTTATCCAGTTCGTACTGACTAACCTGGATGCGATAATCATCCCATTCTTTCTTTTTCATTTCGATAAACCGCGAAAAGATGTGGTCGCCAAGCACCTTTTTGACCAACTCGCTCTTTTCAGTGATGGAAATCGCGTACCCCAGGTTGTCAGGCAAGGTCTCAATGCCTTTTTTCTTTCTTTCGGCATCAGTAAGATGGTACAAGTTTTGGTCCATGGGCTGCGGAACTTTATAGTTCTTCTCGATACCTTCCAGCCCCGCGTGAAGCATGGCCGCGAAAGTAAGATAGGGATTACAGGCGGGGTCACACGCCCTGAATTCGCACCGCGTCGCTAGCTCTTTTCCCGGGTAGTAAAACGGCACCCGTATCAGAGCGCTCCGGTTTCTCCGGCTCCAGGCGATGTATACCGGCGCCTCATAGCCGGGCACAAGACGCTTATAAGAGTTGACTGTTTGCGCGAATATGGAGCAAATCTCTTTGGAGTGCATCAGGAGCCCGGCAATGAATTTATACGCGGTCTCAGAGAGGTGGTCCTTTGATTTGGGGTCAAAAAACGCATTCTTATCCTTCTTGAACAGGGACTGGTGGGTATGCATGCCTGAGCCGTTCTGGCCGAATATCGGCTTGGGCATGAAGGTCGCGTATACCCCGAATTTGCTGGCAATTTCTTTTACCACCACCCGGTAGGTGATAACGTTGTCAGCCATGGCTAAAGCGTCCTTGTAGCGCATATCCACCTCATGCTGTGAAGGCGCTACTTCATGATGCGAATATTCAACCTGTATTCCCATTTTTTCCAGGGCCAGCACTGTTTCCCGGCGCAGGTCGCTGGCCACATCCAGCGTGGTCAAATCAAAGTAACCGCCTTTATCCAGGATCTCGGTCGAAGAATCGTTCTTGAAATAGAAATATTCCAGCTCCGGACCAAGATAGTAGTGGTCAAAACCCATTTTCTTTGCCCGCTCAAGCGCCCGTTTCAGCACGTAGCGGGGATCTCCTTCATAGGGAGTCTTATCGGGATTAAGCACATTGCAGATCATCCGGCCCACTGCTTTTTCCGCCGGCCGCCAGGGCAGTATCTGAAACGTGTCCGGGTCAGGCATGGCGATCATATCCGACTCCTCGATGTCCTGATAACCGGTAATGGAAGAGCCGTCAAAACCCATGCCGTTCTCCAGCGCTCCTTCCAGCTCAGAATCAGTTATGGCAAAACTTTTTACCTGGCCGAGCATGTCAGTGAACCAGAGCCTGATAAACTTGACGTCGTTCTCTTTGACCAGTTTCAAAATATCCTGCTTTGTCTTTTGAGCCATGGCATCCTCCTTTGTGTTACGGTGTGTATTCGGTAAGATCTCCCGCTATTTTTTCCCTGCAGAAACGTTCAAGGTACCTCAGGCTGTTTAAAGCCATCTCGATCATTTCGACCAGCTCATCCGAAGCAGGGCACTCCTTCGCCAAACAGCGCATTTCATCGAGGTGTCCGCTGATACGCTTGACCATATGCCGCACCAGCAAGCTAAAGCCCTCGAGCCTTTTATCGCAGGCAGCCTCAGCCTTCTCCTGCTCGATACCTTCGTCCAGGGCTTTTCTGAGCCATTCTATTTCGCTGGCCTGTATCATTATTCCACCCCCTTAAGGAGAATAAAAAAAGGCGCTTTAAAACCTTGCGGTTTAAAACGCCTTTGTTCTGACTGGCTCAAAAGGCACCACTACGTGCCTAATTTTACCTCACTCTATACAAGTAAACTAACTTTAAGTTTGGTAACCTTATTTTATTCGGCAGACCGCCCATTGCTTACGCTCGAGAGCCGACCGTGTTAGAGCGCTATATCTCCGGTTTCTCCTGTGCGGATTCGTACCGCGTCCTCAACCGGAGAGATAAAAATCTTGCCGTCTCCCACCTCACCGGTACGGGCGGAATCGCATATGGCTTTAATGGTGCGCTGAGCGTCCTCATCCTTGACCACAATCTCTATTTTTACTTTTGGCACAAGATCGACCTTATACTTTTCGCCGCGCCACTGCTGGATAACCCCTTTCTGCTTTCCATGACCGATGATCTCGGTGATCATCAATCCCGTACAACCGGCTTGTTCAAGCGACGCGCGTATGACATCCAGGCGCTCCGGCCTGATGATTGCTTCGATTTTTTTCATTTTTCTCCTCCTCGATGAAAATGTTAATATTTAGGGTTATTCCTTTATTTTCATCGACGCCGAGCCAACGCTGGCGAGGCGTCTAATTGCCATCCTATTGATCTTTCAATCCCAAATAGGTATAGGTGGGTTTACGGCTTAAGAATTCAGGATAGGCGGCATTGCCGTGCTCACCGATATCCAGGCCCTCGATCTCTTCCTGAAGGCTTACCCTGATTCCCATGGTCGCCTTTATGAGCGCCCAGAAGGCAAGCGAAATAACAAACGTGTAAGCGGCAACACCGGCCACGCCAATAAACTGAGCCGCAAGCAATTTTGTTCCGCCGCCGAATAATAAACCGTTTCCGGTAGCCACCCCGGCTATTTTATCCTGGGCAAAGAGCCCTACTGCCAAGGTACCGAAGATACCGTTGGCCAGGTGCACTGACAGGGCGCCCACCGGATCGTCAATTTTTAACCGGTCAAAAGCTATGACCGCAAGCACAACCAGAACGCCCGCGATAAGGCCGATAAGTAGGGAACTTGCGACGCTGACAAAAGCGCACGGCGCGGTGATAGCCACAAGCCCGGCAAGGCAGCCATTGAGGGTCATGCCCAGATCAGGCTTACCCAAAAGCAGCCAGGAAAGCATGGTCGCGCTCATGATCGCGGCCGCTGCGGCGGTATTGGTAGTTACTAACACATGGCTTATGGCCATGGGGTCGGCAGTCATGGTCGAGCCGGGATTAAATCCGAACCAGCCGAACCACAAAACAAAGGTACCGAGCGTGGCCATGGATAAGTTATGCCCGGGAATAGGGTTGATCTTGCCATTGGCGAATTTTCCGAAACGCGGGCCTAAAAGCAGCACTCCGGCCAAAGCAGCCCA
>CAYNSZ010000018.1:0-7871 GCA_964400075.1 uncultured Planctomycetia bacterium | reverse complement strand
GTACGACGCTTGAACCGGCAAAATCCCACATCCCCCTCGCCTGCAGCCACCCTCCACCCCAGATCCAGTGGCCGACAATAGGGTAAATAAACATGGTCATGAGAAAGCTGAACACGATGAAGGATTTGTATTTGATACGTTCCGCTACCGCGCCCGAGACAATGGTGGCGGCGGTACCGCAGAAAACCAGCTGAAAGAAAAATTTCGCCCAAAAGGGGACTCCGGTCCAGGAAATCGCGGAATACACTCCCCGGTAGGCTTCGCCGAATTATCCAGGCCGCTGGCAAACCATAAACCCTTGAGCCCTATAAAAGGGTTGCCGTCGCCGAACATAAGCCCCCAGCCTAAAAAGAGAAATCCCAAAGAAGAAACAGCAAAGACAACGAAGTTTTTCGAGAGGATGTTAACGCAGTTCTTTCCCCGGGCAAAGCCTGACTCGACCATGGCAAAACCCAGGTTCATAAAGAACACCAGCTTCGCCGTAAGCAACACCCATATGGTATCGATGACCACTTTCCATTCCATAGTTTCGCCTCCTCGATTTCTACCGCCGCAGGCGGGAGAAATTGATATCTGCCGAGTCCGGGTAAATTCTCCCCTGAGAATTTACCCGGTATAGAGCGAGGCAGATACTTGATACTTTGTAACTCATTTATTGCTCGTGCTTTAAAAATTTACTGAATAGGTCAAAATCTATGTCAAACTGCAGGGTTACGGTGTCGGCAAGACTGCGGTTATTATACCGGGTATACCCCAGAATAGCCGAAACCGTATCGGTGAACTTCCAGGCTAAACCATACGAAGCGCCTCCGTAAGAGCTCTCGGTGCCCATATATTCCGCGCACACCCAGAGCCTATCGGAAATTTCGGTTAATGTCCTTTCCCAAGCGCCAAACCCTCCATCGTCGTCTTGGCGTCCGGCTCCATCCAGAAGAAGCTCATTGTTGCCGTTGAAATATCCGGCAGAGAATCTGCCGAGGGAAAAATCGCCAAGCGAAAATGTTTTCGCGGCTTTTGCGTACCAGACATTAAAATCGGTCTTATCAGCCTTGGTACCCAGGTCATAGATACCCACTGCCAGGGCCGGGAAATAATCGCCAAAGGCTCTTTCAGGAATCCCCATTTTCGCGTTGAAATACATGGGATAATCGTCCAAATCGCCCAGTCCGCTCTTGTGGTCAAAACCCATCTCCATATTCAATTTCTCGAACGGCAAAATCCCCGCGGTAAGGCCGGTGTTGGTTACGGTATCAGGCCGGTTTCCCTGGCTGTCGCGCTCAGAGGCAAAATAAAAATCGCCGGTTACATGCATGATGCCGTATCCCTGCACATCGGTTGACGGCGCCCAGATATGAGTGGTGGGAGTCGCAGATGCCATGCCTGCTGCAAAAAAACTGAATAACAATGAAAATCCAGTGAAAATAACAATCATCTTACGCATTTTCAAATCTCCTCGCACGCCCTTAAAAGCAAAAGGGGCGCCTTGATTATCTCAGCCTGAAATCTCAAGACGCCTCTGTCTGAATGCAAAAAAAGAAAAGCGTTCTTTGTTTTGAACGCCTTTGTCATTGACGGGCTGCCTGCAGCTTCTCGGCCGTCAACCTGATTGTCCGGTACTGCTACGTACCCTGACTATACAAGTAAAAAACCTTTATCTTTGGTAACCTTAACGGTGCATTTTTTGTTGCTGTTCTTTCGGCTGCGTTTGGCAGGCCTAGTCCTGAGCGTGCTGGTAGTCAGGGGAGAATCTCCCCAGACTTTCGCGATAGGGTCTAAAAAATTACCGAGACCGCTAAAAATCATACTACCACCTTTTTATTCTCCTGCGCCGAATATCCTCCTTCGTAGGCCTCGCCGCCTCTGGCGGCGGGTGTGACTCCGGAGAGACTTCTCCGAGGCTCAAAGAGCGAAGGAGAGCCCCGCGCAAACGCCGAAGGCGTTTGGCCGCGGGGAGTAATTGAGTTTCATATATTTTGCGCCAATATCTGGGCGCATCGAATCCTGATTTTCTTAATAATCTTCATAACCATAGGATGCGAAATGCCCAGAAGTTTGCCCATCTCCCGTATGGAAAGGCCCTTGATCTGCCACTCCAGGATCATTTTCTCTCTGGGGCTCAAGACCGCCTTGAGGCCATCAATGAGCAAATGCCCGGCAATAATCTCTCTGGTCTGGCGCGTTTCACAAATCTCAAGCTTCTCGGCTAAAGAGCTCCCTGAATTTTCGGTTGTTTCATGGAGGCTCGAAGTCCTCTGGTCAAGCTTTTTATAGATTTTGCGTATATAGTTTTTCATGAAAAAATAACACCCCTGCAAAATAAAGCTGTCGGTATCAGCTCCCAGAGTTTTATCCCGGAATTTCTCCCAGAGGTCGAGCGCTGCCTCCTGATAGAGGTCATCATCCGAGAAAACCGTATATCTTCCGTCAAGCCTGCGGGCTATCGAGCGTATAGTCGGTTCATACCGGCTCAGGATCATTTCAAAACTCATTGCTTATACTCCCTCATGCGTCTTCTTTCGCCCAAACCTTTCTTATTTCCCCGCCTCCGCTATATACACGGGTAATTTCTTCGCCCGCTTTGCGGGCTTGAAATTCCCCGTGACTCCGGCGGGCCAACTGGTTCCGGGATGCTCCGTGAAAATTTTTCACTCAAAATTTTCACGGTATACGGGCATCCCGGAAGGTAATCGCCAGAATTCATCTCCGGGCTAGAGCCCGGGTTTTTCGCTGGCGATTAAAAAAGCCCTTACCCGGCAGTCTTTGCCAAATAAGGGCTTCGTTGTCCAAAAAAAAAGCTTCCTTTTCAGGAAGCTTCACCGCTTATTGACCTCAATGTCAAATAAACTATACCTTATTTTTTTGTTTTTGTCAAGTTTTTTAAACACGAATAAATACGAATTACACACGAATCAACACGAATGGAGACAAAAGATATTCGTGTGAATTCGTGTGACCCCGCGGGTAACCTCAAGGGAATTCGTGTTAATTCGTGTCAGATCTTTTTACGCAGCTCATGAGAAAGAATGATAGCCTCAGCCACCTCTTTCATGGGGATACGCCGGTCCATACTCGATTTTCGCAGGAGCCCGTACGCGTCATCTTCGTTGATGCCTTGCTCACGCATCAGGATACCTTTGGCCTTCTCAATCTTTTTACGCGCCTCCAACTCCTCCTGGATGATACGCGTCTTGACCATAAGCTCGGTATTCTCGATGGCTACCGCCGCCTGGTTAGCGACCGTGCCTAAAAGTTCGATATCGCTCTGGCTGAATTCATACGGGGTGGTGGTATAACAATTAATGACCCCGATGACCCGTTTCTTTACCATCATCGGCACGCTCAACATCGAGACCAGCCCCTCTTTCTGGGCCAGGCGCTTTTCCTTATACCGCGGGTCTTTGACCACATCCCGGATAGCAATGGGTTTACGCTCTTTGGCCACCAAGCCCACGATTCCCTCACCCACCCGCAGGGTCCGTTCCTTTAAATATTCCTGGCTCATTGCCTGAGTCGCCCGTATCTTGAGCTCCTGCATATTCTCATCCAGAAGCCAGAGAGCGCAAATTTTAGCTTTCATGACATTGGCGGTAAGCGTGACAATGAGCTTGAGCACGTCTTCCAGGTAAAGGTCCGAGGTGATAGCCCGGGCAATTTTACCCACGGTATCGGCATAGGCTTTATATGAGGTTTTTTTCATCGGCGCTCCTTTCAATAGCACTGCTATTGTAGCAAGATTTACCGGCAAATCAAGAGCTGCTTAATCAACGTTGAGGTTGGGTGGTGGCGAAAGCAAAATGATTGACGTTCAGGCAAAAAAATGCCTTATTTTTAGGCATATTTTGCCTTAAAACCATAATTATTAATTTTATATTGACAATTGTCAAATTATAGTTTACAATTGTAATGTGAAATAGCGGTTTAACTTTACTAAATAAACAATAAGGAGGGAATATGGAAGGCGAATATGCAAGCCCGACTGAGGCGGCAAAAATCCTGGGTATTTCCCGGCAGGCGGTGATTGAACGCATCAAACACGGCAATCTCTATGCCGAGCGGGTAGGAAACCGCTACATCATCCCCAAGAACCAAGCCGCGTTGGTAAATCCGGCAGCCAAACCCGGCCATGCTCCTGAGAGAGCTTCCGCGCTTGAAAAAAAGTCAAAAAAGTTTTCAGCCAAAGAGGTGCTCGAGCAAGTGCGCAAGCACGATATAAAAACCATTCAGCTGTGGTTCGTGGATATCCTGGGAATCTTGAAATGCGTTTCCATCACCGAACGGGAGATGATAGACGCCCTGGAACACGGCAAGGGCTTTGACGGCTCCTCGGTCACCGGCTTTGCCGAAGCGCAGGAGTCCGATATCATCGCTTTTCCCGACGCGAGCACGTTTAAAATACTTCCCTGGACAAAAGACAGCTTTCCTATCGCCCGGATGTTCTGCGACATATTAAATCCCGACCAGACGCCCTACGCCGGCGATACCCGTTACGTCCTTAAGCGCGCGGTGAACCGGGCGGCAAAACTGGGCTTTACCTTTTACGTGGGCCCGGAAATAGAATATTTTTATTTTAAATCCGACAAGAAGCCTGAGATCATCGACGAAGGCTCCTATTTTGAGCTTATTCCCAATGACCTGGCCAACACCTTACGCAATAAGACGGTCAGGGTGCTTGAGGAAATGGGCATCCCCATGGAAGCGACCCACCATGAAGTGGCACCGTCCCAGCATGAAATCGACCTCAAATACAACGACGCCCTCACCATGGCTGACAACGTCATCACCTCAAAATACGTCATCAAAGAAATTGCCCAGCAAAGCGGGGTCTATGCCACCTTCATGCCCAAGCCCCTCTTCGGTGTCAACGGCTCAGGCATGCATGTCCACCAATCGCTGTTTACCGGAGACAGGAACGCCTTTTTTGACAAAAAGGACGAATATCACCTGTCGGCAATAGCCAAACAGTTCATTGCCGGTGAATTGACGCACGCCCGGGAAATCTGCTCGCTGGCAGCCCAATGGGTAAACTCCTATAAACGCCTTGTCCCGGGCTACGAAGCTCCGGTCTATGCTTCCTGGGCTCAGCGAAACCGCACCACACTGCTGCGGGTACCTCTCTACCGGCCCGGTAATGAGAAGGCGACCCGCGTGGAATTGCGCTGCCCTGATCCTGCCTGCAACCCGTATCTGGCGTTAGCGGTAATGCTGGCAGCGGGCCTGGAAGGCATTGAAAAAAAGTATCAGCTCATAGCTCCAATCGAGCCGAACCTCTACCATATGGCCATGGAGGAACGGGTAAAGCGGGGAGTTATTTCCTTGCCGGGGAACCTGCTTGAAGCCATTTTAGAGACAGAAAAGAGCGCCTTCGTGAAAAATACGCTCGGCGAGCACATTTTCAGCCGTTTCCTCTTTAACAAGCAAAAGGAATGGGAGGAATACCGGATACAGATTACCCAGCACGAAATTAAAAAATACCTCCCGCTGCTTTAAACAAGCCTGAGCGCTTTTTGAAAGGGGCCGGTCTGAGAATTAAAGTGGCAATCAACCCTGCGCCTCGCTGCTTACCCCGCCCTGAAAGGGCGGGGTTTGGCTCGGTCGAAGTATCAAATTCAGGAAAGGTAGCGAGCGGTGATTTTTTTCACTTCTTCGGCTATGGCCAGGCAAGCAGTGAATCCGGGCGACTCGATGCCCAGGCAGTTAATGAAGCCGGCAAACCCCCTGGCCGCTTCGTCGGTAATGACGAAATCGCGAAAGCCCTCGCCTTCAGCTTGGAGCTTCGGCCTCACTCCCACCGTGTCCGGGATTAAATCCTCTCTTGCCAGAGCCGGAAGGAACTTCTTCACTGCTTCATAAAAAAAGTTTTGAGCGGATTCGTCAAAGCGGTAGTCAATTTCCGGAATATATTTTTCATCAGGGCCCAGGCGCAAACCCCCTGCCAGGTCAGGCGTTATATGTATCCCCAGGCTCACCCCTGTCGCCGGCGGATATACCAGGTGGTCAATGGCAAATTTTCGGGGACTCCCGATACGGAAATACTGGCCCCGGCAGAAATGGATATCATAACCGCAAGCCCCGGTATCAAAACCCGCCAAGCGGCAGACCGCGTCAGCCTGAAGGCCGGCCGCGTTTATCAAAAGCTTAGTTTTAAAGGTAAAAATTTCAGCTGAAGGCTCCCGCACGCTGACCAAGTAATGGTCCTTGCGGCGTTCGATACCGATGACCGTGGAAGAAAACGCAAAGCTTACTCCGTTTTCAAGCGCCTTGCGGTACAAAGCCCGCATGAAGCCGTGGGTGTCGAGGATACCTGAATCCGGAGTGAAAAAACCCGCTTGAACAGCGATGTCCGGTTCAAGCGCCTTTATCTCCTCCGTGGTTAAAAAACGGGAGTTCTCGATGCCGCAGCTGCAAGCGTTCTCATAAATCTCCCTGACGCGGCGTTCTTCTTCACGGTCGCAGGCGATCAGAAGTTTTCCGGTCTTTCTATGGGCGATATTGAACCTGCGGCAGAATTCATAGAGAAGGTTTTTGCCCCTGATACAGGTCAGGGCTTTCAGCGAACCCGGCACATAGTATAACCCGGCGTGTATCACTTCAGAATTGCGGGAACTGGTCTCCTGGCCGAAGGAATCGTTTTTTTCTATGACCACGATGCCAGAACTATCCCGGCAAAGCCCGTGAGCAAGGCTGAGGCCGATAACCCCGGCGCCGATAATGGCAACTTGGGATTCTTCCATGACAGCTTACTGCGCCTCTTGAAACCAAGACGCCTCCGAGTCTTCGGAGGCGTCTTGAGTATCGACGATGGATTGGTTAAACGCGATTATCTCTTTTTCTTTTTGGTTGTTTTGCCCGAACCGTTCAGCAGTATCGCTTCAGCTTCTTTGCGATAGGCATCCATAACGTAGGGGATACCGCTGACATTTGCCGCCTCAGGAGTCAGACTCATGAGGTCGCTGCGGGAAATAGTGCTCAGCCTGAAGTTCCTGCTGCCGGCCATAAGCTGCTGAAGCCCCACTCTCATCTTCTGGCTGAAACAGTAAATACCCACGGCTCCCAGCGGGATATCTTTCATGTCTTTGCCGTACTTATCCAAGAGCTCCTCATAGCAGACAAAAATCTCTTCGGGCGTTGAGCCAAACTGGGATACGGTCTTGGGCAAATCGTTGTTCTTGAGCCAGAGGCCGATGTTTTTACCCACAAAACCGGGAATCATCAGTGCCCGGCCCATGCATACTGCTTTCACGTACGGAGCGCCCATAGCCAGCACTTTAAACACGTGGTCTTCGGATGAAAATCCGCCGGCGATGGCGATATCGGGTATACGCATGCCTTTTTTAGCCAATTTCTCGCAAAACTCATAGGTAAGCGACTGCAGGTAAAAGGTAGGTATGCCCCATTCCTCCATCATGCGCCAAGGGCTCATGCCGGTTCCGCCGCCAGAGCCATCAATAGTGAGAAGATCAATCTTGGCTATTGAGGAATAGCGGATAGCCATGGCTAATTCCTTCATGGAATAAGCTCCGGTCTTAAGGGTAATCCGCTTATATCCCAGGTCGCGCAGGCGCTTAATCTCAGCCATGAACCCCTCTTCCGTGACAAAGCCCAGGCGGGAATGACGCTCAAATTCCTTGATCTCGCCTATTTTATAGGCTTCCTGTGTGGCGTGCTCAGTCGGGTCGGGAGTCACGATGTACCCGCGCTTCTTAAGCTCTAGAGCTCTCTGGATCTCTTTGACCTTGATTTCGCCGCCGATACACTTGGCGCCCTGGCCCCATTTTAACTCGATGGTCTCAAGCTTATGTTTTTTTCTCAAATACTCGGCCACGCCCAGACGCGTATCTTCCACGTTCATCTGCACCAGGATCTCACCATAG
>CAYNSZ010000017.1:6559-13966 GCA_964400075.1 uncultured Planctomycetia bacterium | reverse complement strand
ATTGATTTTGATTTGTTGTCATTGGACAGAAACACCGCCTATTTTCTTGCGCAGGAAACCAGATATTTTAAAGAGTGCCCCTTACATCGCAGCGCGTCTTCCTTCGTCTCTGACCACAGTACTTTTTCACATCAACGCCCGCCGTATCCAATGTCTTCTTCCGGACATCATAGAGAAGAGATGACAGCCTTCAGCAGCGCATTGCCTGCTTCAGCTTTGAAACGGCGTATCGCAAAAATCCAGAAAGCAATAGACGCTTTAAACCGTAAAGAATACAAGATGGTTCTTGGCCGCGCGCCCCCTGAGGCAAAAATGCTGCTTGAGGCAGGGGATCTCGAAGCATTTGAGGAGATAAGCCGTCAACTATCTTTGACTCACGGCTTTTATATAGATTCAGCTGCCGCCAATGACTATGCCCCGGTCATTATCGGTCACATTACTAACCAGGCACAAGCAGATGACCCCTTCCAGAGGCGCTCCCGCAATTTAGTCCGGGCGCTCCACTTGCTGCATAGGCGCCTGCCCTATACCTTTGCTTTTATCGTTCATGCGATTATTGAGATTCTCTACGTCAAAGGCGGAGATTGGATCGCCTCCGTATATCCTAATAGGCTTGCTGTCTATAACGAAAAGCATCCCCTTTCAGTCAAGGAATGGACAGATACCTTAGGCCATGAGGCAGTACATCTCTTTTTAGATAGAATTGACCTTACCTTTGCCGGCGGCGCTATAGGCGAGACCATTGCCAACCATTACGGATATTTCATCCGCGAAGCTCTTTTTGGGGATTCTTGCGGTAGGCTGACCGACGAAGCTCCTCGGAGGCGTCACTGGGGCAGAGCACAGGACCTTGTGTATCGACAATTGCCGCCGTACCTTTGTGACTTCTCATTTAGAAAAGCCTTAAAGCAGATTCAAGGCAAACGCGGATTGTTTGAACGCCAAAAAAAGAGGTTGCAGAGAGGGCTTGAGCGGGAAACTATCTTGCAGAAAGCCGAGCAAGATTATGCGCAAGTGCTCAGCTTAGCGCTGCTCGTCGCAGCGGTGGCGATAACAGCGTTTGTCTTAGCACGGATTTTTACCCGCGGGCCGCCGCTGCTGCGAAACTGCCTTATCAAAGCTATCATACGGGCGCTTGCCCTACGGGGTATTGAGAGCCATGTAGCGCGCCTGTTTATGAACGGGACTAGGCACGCCGCGGGCATTACCGTGGAGGAATTGCGCGGCAGGAGCATTCCCCTTAAAAAAGCGCTCAATATCATAATCGAAGAGTTTAATATTGCCTATGTCCGCCAGCCCAATTTCTTTCCCAACCGAAAAAAATCATCTGACCCCCAACAGCCGATAGAAATTGTCTTTGCCTTGTCCGGTCTGCCGAAAATCACTATTTATCCAGTCGGCCCCAATAAATGGCACGCTGTCTATGATCCGCGCGACTGCGGTATTGAAAATATCCAGCAGACACCGGAAATTTTCAAACATCCCCTTTCCTACCAGGGAGACCTGTTTTCAAATCTGAGTGATACTGATTATGTTGGGGCAGAGGTAACGCCGGAGCGCAGCATGTCAGAACAAAGCGATGAAGATCTGCATATGAAAGCATTAGAGGAGTCCGCTGCTGATTCACCGCAGAAGACCGTTGCCGAGGGATGCGTATCGCATGCCTTCATGGCCAAGATGTTTGAGCGGACTAAAATGATTTATCCCCGCGCCTATATGGCCGAATGTCTTAGTTTCACTTTTGAGGGCAGCCCCTACCTATTTCCGGTATATACAATAACTGAAGCCTCCGCTGCCAAGGACCGTCTTGTGGTGGTCGTTGCCGGCATCATTTGGATTGATCCCTGCCTCTACGAGTGTTTACGCGGTCTTGATTGGCCCCAGGATGCGATAATTGTTCCCAGAGATACAGTTCATTCAGGAGCATGCAGGGGCTGGCAGGAGAGCACTGAGGCAGCACTTGCAGCTCTCTGGTTGTTGCGTTCACGCATCAAGGATAGGCCGTTCATTGATTTAGGGTGTGGTTTGAATGCTATTTTTGGCGTTTCTGCCCTTCATATCCAAGGCGCGCTTAAAAATCATCAGGGGGTAGTGCACAGCGTAGCCGATGTTCAGCCGGGCAAGGAAGTAGTATTTGTCGATCTCACTTCGATTGTAAGGCAGGAGGTCGCACAATATCTTCGCAGATTTAATAATGATAGTAAGGTGTTGGAAAACCTTGCTGGAGTGGCCGATGATTTAATAGCGAGAGCTGTATCAGTATCGAATACTGACCGCATGATTTTTTCAATAGACGCGTTAAGGCCTTTATTTAAACAAGGCAAACGCCCGGCGATCGTTGTGGCCGCAAGCGGAAGGCTCAGAACAATGGGATGTGTGGTTGAACAGCTTTTCCAGCAGAACAACTATAGGTTTATTATTCTTAAGCAATTTGTGGATGCGCAGAAGATGGATCGCCCGCACGCCGCCTTTATCGCTTTTCGTAATGACGTGCTTTCTGAAACCGGTTACGCTGATTTTATACAAACCTATCTGCCCGACGCTCAAACGGCATTGAGCTTGCCTTCGCCAGATTCTTCTCAAGGCGAAAGTTCTTCTTCGGCCAGCGCACCGTCCCTCGATTCCTGCCACCCCATACCCGCCATCCCATCCAACAGCGCCAGTTCGCCGGAGGAATCCAATGCTTTTTCCGGGTGGCTTGTGTTTTTCTCGTTGTTAGCACTTTCCCTGCCGGTTGTCTGCGCGGTATTGCGCAGCGGCAGCCAGGAAGGTGATCGGGATGGAGGAGAAAAAAGCGAAAAACATGATTTGCAGGACGCTTCTGCCAGCTCGCCGAATCAATCCCATGCTTTTTCCGGAGGGCTTACTTTCTTCTGGTTGCTTGCGTTTCTGCCGGTTTTCTGTTGTGCCTTCTCAAGGAAGAGTGACCATGTTGATAAGCCTGATGCCGCCAAGGAGGCCGGCAGCGCAGAACCTTATCTTTTAACACATTTTCCTTTCGCTGTAAGGGATATGCCTGAAGGCTTTATCGGTTTGTTTTTCCCTCAAGGGAGTTCATTCGGCCATACCCAGACCTGGGACCATCTTCACGGGTTTGCCAGCCGCGCTATACCGCATACAGGACTTGATTGGGTATATTACTTAATACGGGGCAGCGGCAAGAATAGATATATCGCAAAAAAGATTCCTCTGAGTGTGCCGGTGCGAGCAATGTCCGACGGTAAAGTCGCTTTTGTAAATGCGGCTCATAACAATGTCATTATCGAGCATACGAGCGGTGCTGATATTTTTTATGAACACATCAACCCTTCAGATTTGCAAATCGGCGATGCCGCGGTTGGCGGCCAGACGATTATCGGATACATAGCGGCAAACGCAAGCGATGTACAACCACATTTACATACAGGAGTGGGAGTGTTTACCGGTACGACCGATGTGGGGAGGAAAAATTTCGTTAATCCAGTCTCATACGCGATGTTTAAGGACATGATAGAGGTCTTAGACGGCGTAGAAATATTTCGCTCAGGGACAATAAGCGGCGTAGGGGTATTTGTGGATCATCATTGCGCACGCTCCCCGGACGAATCTAATGCTTTTTCCGGATGGCTTGCGTTTGTATCATTGTTTGCGCTTTCTCTGCCGGTTCTTGGTTGCGTGGTTTTCAGTGTAAACCAGCAAGGAGAAGATAAAGCTGATACGGCAGGGGCCGCTGCCCAACCAGCCCAAAGATCACCAGGGCAGCAGCGGTTTTTGGAAGTTATTCATAACGGGATATATGCGCTCCCCATATATTACGTACGCCTTAACGACAGAGATAAAGATCCGGGAATTGGAAAATACACCCAGGTCGTGCCGTTTGTGAAGGAACGAGTCGTGCCCTTAGGTCACCGGGTGATTCTTTTCCTGCCTTTTACGCTTCAGTTGCCGTGGTCACATTCGCCGTATGACTCGGCCGACTGGCGCTCGTTTAATACCGACTATATTGACTGGGGAGTTATCCCTGAAGCTGCGAGATTTTTAGCGCACTACGGTTATTACGGCCACTCGCACAGAAGTATTGATTACCGGGCTTTACGCACCAGAGAAACAAATATCGGCATAGCCGCGTTTCGCGAGTTACGGGATAACCAGCACGGTGCATACAAAGACCGCTGGGAGGATTTTCAGCGATTTGTCCGCCAAAGAGAAGAATGGGAAAGAAACGGAACCGAGTGGGATTTGTGGGATCTAGAACACGTAGCCAGATACCGTGCTTTTAATCATCTGCTTGGCAATCAGGAAGGTTTGTGGGTGCACGAGGGAATGGACTGCGGCCGTCAAGAAGATCATCCGGTGGTGAGAGCCTATAATGCTGACGGTCAAAACAGAGATTTTCAATATGCGGACTTGGTTGGGTACTATAAATATCAACAGTGGGTGGCAACGATACAGGTTCATGATATGTTGGAGGACCTCACGCGCATGGGAATGTTTTATGGCATTGACAATCCCTTCTTCCATGCAAAATGCGGAATTGATTTTTGGCTGCGCCGGAAATGGTATGAGAGTTTTGAGAAATCTCCGGGAGTTCCGGCTATCTGCAATGATCCGGAACAGCGATGGATGTCTCTTGTCCCCTGGAATTGGGCTTCGTTGAGCCAGGCAGGATATGAACCTTTCTTAGCCCCGTATCATTACTTTGCCGGGCAGCTTAAGACCCAAGTTATTCGGGCTGATGCTATACATTTCCTATTCCCCTGGATTCACTGGAAGTGCGGGCTGTATGCAGAAAATTTTCAATCCTGGCAATCTCCAGGGCACGACCTCCTCGATAGGCTCGACAGGGTTCTTGATGCTTACGGAGTATTCAGAATCGGCGAACTGCTTGGGCCAGGGCCTGATTGCCTTATACGCATGGGCTTTGATAATTATAAGTGGCATTTTTACCGTATGTGGAAATGGGGCGGCACGCAAGACTTTAATCCCGGATGGAATATAAAGGCTTTAGAGCTTCATGATGGTCCGCGTTTCTGCGTTGATTACGAACATCGTTTTAATCCTTATGCAGCGCATGGTGAATTACGCTATCGCCTTGAAGGAGCCGGCGGACTCAAAGAACTTATGAGCAGATTTTTCCTGGGTAGTCCTGATATAGCGATGATTTATGCTGGAGATGAAGTCCTTGACGCCTGGTGGATAAATAATCCTTCCCTGCCGCAAAGCATGATAGAGCAAAACTGGGCAACCAGGATGCCTCTAGAGGGAGATAGCGATTTTGATCCCTGGGTTGCCGAGCAAATGTCGGCACACCGGCGCTGGATAGGTGAGCGGTTGGCTGAGGCATTATGCCGCAGGGAGCAAAAACCAAGGGGCCAGGTTTTAGGCGAAGATGAAAATGCTTTCTTTAGCCCCCTGTTTCTTGCCGCCACACTTCTGGGAGCGGTGTTCCTGACGGTAGCGGTGGTAATTATCTTTGACAAGCTCCAGCGCACCTTCCTGATGCCTGCTTTTGTTGTTTCCGATAACGCAATACGGTCGCGGCAGAGTTTAAAAGAGTGGCTACCTCATCCGTGGCTGGTTGGGGCCGTTCTCTCTGCCGCAGCCGCTGTTAGCCAATTCCTTCGCGACGGGCTTGGTTTGTTCTGGCAGGAGCAAAGTCTTCAGGCACTGCCCACTCGAATAGCTAAAGTTTCCCGCACGTTCGCCTCGCCGGTCAGCGTTTCCTCACCGGATGAATCAAGCGCTTTTATCGCTTTGGCATGGGGGATTTCAGCCTTGATGGTGGGGCTGGGGGTTCTCTGTTGCGCGTTTTCATGCAGCGGCAATGAGGCTGATAATGACCACCCGGCTGATCCAGACAGCGCGGACTCAGCGCTCAGTGATAAGGTTTTGAGGGTATTGCCGGCCCAAGACCAGCAGAGGATGGATATCGCGACGCGGCTGTTCGGGCACTTACAGAGACTTTCCGCTGCGCAGGCCGATGAACTAGCGCTGCTCGGCGTCCGGCCCCAAGAGCTTGAATTTGCCGGTATTGGCGCAGGCCACATGCTTGATTTTGTTAATAGCCTCCGCGCGAAAAGATTAAGGCCCGGACAAATCGATGAGGTCTGGGAGAATGAATTTTTTGATTTTATCCGCACTCACCAGCCGCTGCTTCAGCAAGCCAAATGGACACCGCAGATGAGCCTGAGAATGTATAGTGAAGCCCGGCTAAGAAGCCTACCTTTGGATGAGAGGATTACCGCAGTGCTTGAGGGTATAGCTAAGTTTATGGATTTACTTTTTAATGCTGGACGTTTTGAGCGGGATGAGCGGTTTGAGCGGGCTTCTCTTGCCTTGGAAGGCTGGGGGGTGCGAGATTTTGTTAGCTGGAGCCAGGGAGCTTTGGACAGGGTCGCGCTCTATGCCCAAGGAGCAGTTAGCCCTCAAACAGCGAATGAAGCAAGGGACTTTTTACGTTATTTTACCTTACGGCTTTTTGAATCAAGCGCGATGCTGCATGCCTTTATGTTTAACCGCTCGCTGGTAGAAGGTTTTCTTTCGCCTGCCTACGCGGCAGCGCGTAATGTGGGAGTCGTATACTTGCTGTCAGGTAGCCTTAGGCTCTTTGAGCAGGCCAGGATGATAGCGGTATCCCGTGGATGTGACGCATCGCGTCTGCACGGCCTTTACGTGAATAGGAGCACAGCGAGTTCAAATCCCGTTTTATGTACCGCCTACCTCCAGCAGGAAAGAATCAGCCGCTATGATACCCTGGTGATCGCCGATACCGGTTTCCACGGCACATCAAGCCGGGCGTTCTATGACGGGCTGCAGCAAAATGGGCCGCGGCCTCAACATGTCTTTTGCCGCTTGTTTTCTCTTAATGAAGCGCCCTATCGCTATGGCTCAATGCGCGTTTCAGGATGGAACCACGTCTTAGAAGCTCTTGACAGCGCGGTAGCTAGCCGGGGTATACCAAGCTTGTTTTTCTTAACGCATCTTTTGGATAATTCATTGGTCGGTGAATGGAGGAGTCCTGTGCGGTTGATAAGCGATGAGTCGGGCCGGATACAGCCGCAGTTATTGCCAATAGAAACACCGGTCTTGGCAGGCGTTTGTGAGGCACTTACCCAGGGAACTAAAGAATTTCTCATGCAAAACTTCGCTTTTCCTCAAGCCCAACATCGCGTCTGGGATCTTTGGCTGCCGCAAGGAGCGGCGGAGAATCTCCGCAGGCAAGCTACCCTTGATCAGTCCCATAGCCTGCAGGCGAGTTGGTTAGCCTATATCCTTATTTTTGCCGGTCAGGTTTTGTTCATAGCTTGGCTCACGCGCAATTTCCTGGCAAAGGCAAAAATTACCGTGGAGGAGCGCGAAAAGAGAAGCTACATCAAGCTTGATTCTGTTTTCACCTGGACGGTAATCGGGTTACTGTCTGTGGTTACG